>JAAFHM010000142.1 GCA_013298375.1 Ignavibacteria bacterium
ATTTTGAAGCCCGGTGGGCGCATTGCTATCGTACTGCCGCAAGGAAATTTGAACAACCTTGGTACACGCGGCTTGCGCTGGTGGCTTGGCTCAAGGGCGCGACTTCTGGCGATAGTCGGGCTGCACGAAAACACGTTCAAAAAATTCACCAACACCAAAACGAGCGTCCTTTTCCTCCAAAAATGGGGCGGCGATGCCGGAAAGCCTCTGGATGAATACCCCGTCTTTATGGCAACAAGCCAACGAAGCGGCAAAGACAATAGCGGGCAATACATCTTCCGCACCGATGAGCGTGGCAATCGCATTGATGAAGACGGCAATCCCATCACCGAAAGCGGCAAATCTCCCGCCATTGACCACGACCTCGACCCTATCGCACACGCCTTTGTCCAATGGGGCAAACAACAAGGCTTTTCCTTCTTGCAAGACTAACGGAGACCAGACTATGGCGGAGATTTCGATTGTTAGCACCAAAGATTTTGGAGAGCATTTGATTATTGCTCCTGAATGGTATTTTCCGGCAAAATTACAAGCCAATTCTATTTTACAAGCTCAATCACAAAAACGTGTACGAGATTATTTTGCGGAAATTACCGTATTGCAAGAGCCAGATTCAACACCATTAGGAGTTGAAATTTTTGACCTGACCGATACGCTTTCACAATTTCTTGCTGCCGGTGAAGTGTCATACTCCATCAATAGCAGTAAAAAACGAGTTGCTCCAGACGATTTAATTATTTCGCGCTTGAGAAGTTATTTGCGAGAAGTAAGTATCATTCCAAAGCGCGGAAACAATTTTCTACCGTTAGTGAGTACGGAATTTATTGTTTTACGACCTTTACATAATCGTCAAGATAGCCACTGGCTGCTGCCTTATCTGTTATCGCAACCTGCACAAACTGTTTTACGCTGGTCGCAAACAGGTACGAACCATCCGCGCTTTCCTAAATTTGTGTTACTGGATATTCCAATTCCTGATGCTCTTTTGGGTATTCAAAGCCGCATCGCTACAATGATTACTGAAGCCCTTACGATATATGAAAATGGCTTAACCCTCTACCCCGAAGCGGAAGCCGAATTACTCAACCGCTTGGAATGGGACAAACTCACGCAGCCGGATGAACTTTTTTACATTGAAGAGTTATCGGAACTCAATAAACGCGAGCGCATAGATGCCGAACACTTCCAGCCAAAATACCGCCGCTTGCGTGAGCATCTGCAAGCAAGAGGAGCAGAGAGACTTGGTAGTTTCTGCACTATTCCGGGACGTGGTGTACAGCCGATGTTTAGTGAGCGTGATGAAATTTGGGTAATTGATAGCAAGTCTGTACGCCCGCAAGGCGTTGAACCGTCAGAAACAGACCGTGTAAGTCGTGAATTTTATGAAAGCCCGAAAGGGCGGCAGGGTCGAATACAAAAAGATGATGTTCTTTTGAATGGTACAGGTCTTGGAACGCTTGGCAGGGCGGCTTGCTATCAATGGGATAAACCCGCTCTTGCCGACAACCACGTTACTATTCTCCGCCCGGATGCGAGTATTTGCTCACCTTTGTATTTGTCGTTGTTTCTCAATTCTCTGCCCGGGCAGATGCAAAGCACGATGTTCCAAACAGGCTCATCGGGGCAACTTGAACTTTACCCTCAGCACGTCGCACAGTTCCTGGTCTTTGTGCCACGCAACAAGAACGGGAGCATAGACCACGCATGGCAGCAGGGTTTGGCAGAAAAGGTTCGTGCAGCAAGTGAGGCAAAAAACCTTGCCCGCCAAAAGCTGAACGAGGCGACGGCACTTGTCGAAGAAGCTATCGGCTGGAAGTAAAAATATGCCGGAGACGATTGCTCAAAAGTATCAGGAATTGAAAGAAGCAGTGGCTATGGTGTTGGCGAAGTTTTGAGGCAGGAATTATTTTTTACACTCGCTTCCCTATCGGTTCACTGCCGAGGAGAGCGCGGCGAAGGGCGCGGAGCAGCCGCGCCCGTAGTCCACGCACCGACAAGGCAAATCTTTTTCGGTTCTCGGATAAAAATCTATTACCTTTCTAACGCTTTTGTTACTCGCTCTACATAATTCCGCCCACATTCCATGCGAGTTCCGTCTTTGAGGAAAACGTCGTAATCACGCTCGGTGCGCTTTTGCAGGTTGGCAATGCAGGAAATCCGCACCAACACTGAACGGTGGACACGGACAAAAAGTTTCGGATTCAGCTTCGCTTCCAATTCTGCAAGTGTCTCGCGCAAAACATGGACAGTTTCCTGTTGGGAGGCAGTTTTGTCGGTATTCTGTACGTGGAAAAGTGCGTAATTCTTATCCGCCTCAATCCACACGACTTCTTCCGCTTTAATAACAACCATTCTCCCCCGTGTACGAAAAACAAAACGCTCCGAATACGGTGCAGGGGGAAATTGTTCTGCGTCGCGCTCTTCCAAAAGCTCCACAAGCCGCTTGTTTTCTGCTCGTGCCTGTGCATTGGCAATCTGCCCTTTGAGGTGCAGAAGCATTGCTTGAAACCGTTTGTAATCGAAGGGCTTGAGCAAATAGTCTGCTGCGTGTTCACGGAATGCCTCGAGTGCGTAATGGTCGTAAGCAGTGATAAAGACCACAAATGGCATTGATGCTGGCGTTTCCGAATCTACCGAAAGTGTTTTTAAGGACGAGCGAATCATTCTGAGTGCCTCAAATCCATCCATTTCCGGCATCTGCACATCCAGAAACAGCACGTCGGGCATCTGCTCCAACGCCAATTCGACGGCTTGGAAACCATTCTCGCACTCGCCTATCACCAAAAAATCCGCATGATCACCCAGAAATCGGCGTATTTTCTTGCGCGAAAGATCTTCGTCATCAACGATAAGGGCGGTGATGCGCTTTTCCGGCATTGTTGTTTTCATGGTGCGAGTTCCTTCCTCTGCAAGGTTTGATGCGCCTTTTGTACTTCTTCATTCTTCCCTTTCATAAAGCGCAATGGCAATTCAATATGCACCACAAAACCGCCTTCCGGCGCATTGTAGGTGCTGAATTGGTAGCCTCCTTCTGCACTATTTCCTTCGCCATAGAGTTTGCGCAAACGCTCCTGTGTAGTGTGAATGCCGATACTGGATTTTTTCGCTAAACGCCCAGCGTTATTGCGTTGTGATTCGTCGGGCTGCATCCCCGGACCGTTGTCGCGGACGGTGATTTCGAGAATGGTGTGCTTGGAAGGCAGTCGCCGTGCGGTTATCACAATACGACCGCCGATTGCGTGTTGCAAAACACCATATTTCACCGCATTTTCCACGAGAGGTTGCAAAAGCAAATTCGGAACTTCAGCATCCTGCAAGCCTTGTTCTATTTGCATTTCTACCTGCAAACGGCGCGGAAAGCGCAACATTTCTATATCCACGTAGCATTGCAGCAAATGAAGCTCTTGCTGAAGCGAAACAAACTGCGTGGAAGGGTTCTCTAGGGTCATCCGCAAAAAGTCTCCCAAGCGAGCAATCATCTCATCCGCACTATGAACGTCTTCATACAACAAGGCAGAAATAGAGTTCAGCGCGTTGAACAAAAAGTGCGGTTGCAGCTGCATCTTGAGTGCGTGAAGTTGTGATTGCACAAGGTCGGTTTCAAGTTGTGCAGAGCGCACAGATGCTGCCTCAAACTGACGGCGATATGCCTCCAAATGAACCCACAGCACCAAACCTGCGTAATGAACACATCCCAAGAATACCCCTCCAACACCCCGCAAATACAGACCCCAAAGATTCGGAAAGGTCGGCGCGATGCGCTGCCCAATCCACACCGCGAACACGCTATGCACGATGCTGATTGCTCCAAGGCACACCAGATGTAATGCGGCATTGCGCCACTTCAATTTTCCTTTTATCGGAAAATGCCACGCAAGCCAGATAACAAGCAGCCCATATAACGCCCACGGTACGCGCCTTACCAGTTCCAACCAGATATACTCTTGCAAGATTAAGTCCGTAACCGTGCATCCTGCTGCCAGCTTCGGAGGGGTGTAACTTGGGTCGGTAGCCTGCTCATAATACAGCCACGTAAAAAGCAGAGCTTCGGCGGTAAAAACAAGCAAGAGTATTGCGCACAAACGCCAAATTGAGTGGCTTCGTGTCCAGTATTTGCGCCCGTTTTGCATGAAGTCGGAAAATGTTGTCGTCGTGATATTCATGCTGCAAAATACCACTTTCACGGTTCATCACCAGCACCTGTTCGGACGCTTTATCCCACGAGTGGACGCTTTGACCCAACGTGCTTTCGGCAAAAGATGGTACGCTGTATTTTTGTATTGTCAAATTGCCAGTTACAAATATTAGGAAACTATACAAGCTACAGCGCAGACGACAGGAGTCAACTCGCCCTACGCAAAGCGTAAGACAAGTGGTTGCGTAAGATGAATAATTACGTCCTTCTCAAAAATATTTTTCATAAAAAATTCAGTTCCCCCATGCACCCACAAACACGCGCCATACACGCCGGACGTAGCATAGACCCCGCTTCCAAAGCCGTCGCCCCGCCTATCGTCCTGTCCACCACTTTTGAACACGCGCCCGACAGCACGTATGAACGCTACTTGTACTCGCGCTACGACAATCCGAACCGCAATGCGCTCGAAGAATGCGTCGCGGGCTTGGAGAATGGTGCGGCAGGAATCGCCTTTGCAAGCGGCATGGCTGCTGCAATGGCAGTCGTTCACGGCTTGAAATCTGGCGACCACGTCATTGCGCCCGCCGACTGCTACTTTACGATTCGCCGCCTTCTCACCGAACTCTATGGTGGATGGGGCTTGGAAGCGAGTTTTGTGGATATGAGCAATCTAGACGCGGTACAAGCAGCCGTGCGCCCTACAACGCGCCTTGTCTGGACAGAAACGCCGTCGAATCCGGGCTTGTTTCTGACCGATATTGCTGCGGTTGCCAAAATTGCCCACAATGCAGGTGCAATCTGCGTTTGCGACAATACATGGGCGACACCGCTTTTGCAAAAGCCGCTTGATTTGGGTTGCGATATTGCGATGCACTCCAGCACGAAATATCTCGCCGGACATAGCGACGTACTCGGTGGAATCTTGCTGTTCAAGGAAAAAGGCGCGTTGTATGAACGCCTGAAAACGTACCAAAAAGTATCGGGCGCAGTGCCGTCGCCGTTTGATTGCTGGCTCGTTCTGCGCAGTATTTCCACACTGCCGCAGCGCGTGGCGGCGCATTGCGATAATGCCGAGAAAGTGGCGCAATTCCTTGAGGCGCACCCAAAAATTGAGAAAGTTCACTACCCAGGACTGCCAAGCAATCGTTTTCACGAGCTTGCAAAACGCCAAATGACGCGCTTTGGTGGGATGCTGTCGGTTGAAGTGAAAGGCGGCTGGGACCCGGCCGTCGCACTGTGCGCAAACGTGAAACTTTTCACCTGCGCAACCAGTCTTGGTGCGGTGGAGAGCCTGATAGAGCATCGTGCTTCGACCGAAGGACCCGACTCGCCCACGCCGCATGGTTTGGTACGCCTTTCCATCGGCTTGGAACATCCCGACGACTTGATTGCTGACCTTGTGCAAGCCTTGGGTTAGGTGCAAATACACATTACGCACCAGAACCGCTACAGAGCTCGTAGAGAAAGGATATTGAGGGTGAGACTCTGTACGGCTCTATAAACTCTGTGACAGAACAATCGTTAGGTACTAAATGCGAGCCGATACGGGTGTATTATGGGAAATAACAATATTTGAATTCAAGACAGCATGAAATACGTTTTTTCAATTTTTAGAAAACATCGTTCAATGAAAACCAAATTTTTGCTTGGGACACTTTCTGCCCTACTCATACTGTTCTCCAATGTTTTGAGTGTCTCTGCGCAACCAAAAACAGCACACCGAATGCCCGAAGATTTTTTGAATTTTTTTATCGGGCAGTGGTCTGGCGAGGGCGAATTTGCCAATGGTAAAAAAATTGCCGCCGATCTTTCCATCAAACTTTCGCTTGATAGTTGCTGGCTTCACTACGAACATACCGACCGCAGTCCGAACCGCTACAAAGCCCTCAATATCTTGGGTTTAGACCAAAGTAATGGGGAGTTTCTGGCGTACACGTTTGATAACTTTCATGGTCATCGGCAGTTCGTCAGCGAAGGATGGAAAAATGAAAAACTACTTCTCACCACATCCGAATTTGTCCCGCAGCGCGGCGTTATTTTTCAGCATTTCATCTTTGAAAAGCAATCGCCGACAACCTTCAAAATGACCTATGAGACCAGTTCTGATGCTATCTCGTGGAAACTTGGTGATTCGTTGATTTTTACCAAAAACAAGTAAGCTAACCGCACCTTTATTGTACTTTTTTTTTCAAAGCTATGAAACCCCAATTCTACCTCAAAATCGCACGAAATCTTGCATTGGTGGCATTTCTTCTTTGTGGGAATTCAGCCTTTGCACAGCGCACCATCTCCCCCAATGACAGCACCCTCAATACCGCGTATTTTAAGAATCAGAGCCTTTTTCACAAACTCACGTGGCTGGACAGCAACGGCAATATAACGCGAGAAGCCACGCTCAACCTCGTTACGCGCATTGATACCGTGAACCACACCATGACGTATTTGCAGATTCGCAATGACGGCAAAAAAGATTCCAGCATCTGCGAATACCCAAGTTTGAAGCCGATTTTTGTCTCGTCGGTCAATGGTTCGGATATTTTTAGGTATGATTATCGCGGCGGAAACAAAGTACAGGTTTACATCGCGGTCAAAGACAAACCTCTCTATGATACAGTATTCACCATGCCCAAGCCATATTTTGACGGCTTTTTAGCGGAGTATTTGCTTGGCGCACTGCCGTTGGAGAAGATGCAGCCGCTTCAGTTCGACATTTATCGTGGTGATACAAAAATGAATGGCACGACAGTCATCAGCAAAATACATCAGGACGTACTTCCAACTTCGACAGGAAAATACACGCCAGTCTATGTCTTGACTATGGTTGCCAGAACAAGCGAGTATTTGGTTTATGTGGACGTACAGACGCGGACTGTTTTGAAAAGTGTTTCTCCACTGCCAAATGGCGGCTTTTTTGTGAAAGCACGGATGTAGCAACAGCCCTTTTTCTTTATCCAACTATATCCCCAAAAAATCTAACCACTCTTTGCCATGACAGAAGTACATATTCTCATATTTTTTTGCACGGGTATTTTTCTGTTTTTTATACCTGTACTTTTTCCTAAAAGTCCAATGGAAAAAACAATCAAGTGGATATTTATCATTGGGATTTTCTTAAACATATTGCTGCTTTTGTTGAAAATTCCTTTGGGCTTTTCATTTGCTAAAACTCTGCTTAGTTACCCATTTCATAAGGTTTCAACATTCGTCTTGGGTGGGTATTTAACGGTACTAATTGCATCACTCTTTTTCAACAAGAAAACAGATGAAGACCCCAATATGAACTCCCTGATTGTGCAAACATCACTGTTGATGGCAACGTATTTCTTCGGAACAGGAATAGGAAAATTTATCGGTTGGAAATCAATGCTTTCATTTTTTGAATTATCAGGCTACAACTCAAGTTTTCTCATTTTTATTGCCATTGTTGAAATAGGTGGAGCGATTGCATTACTAGTTCCAAGTATAAGAAAATATGCGGCACTTCTACTGTTCTGCAATATGATAGGAGCGACATACACGCATTATCACAACTATTTTGTCAGCAATATCCCAGACCCTTTTGGCAATTCGATTGACTCTCTCAAAATGCAGCCATTTTTAATCCTTATCATTATTGTAGGGTTCGGGCTATTAAAGCAAAAAACAAGTAAAGAGCTTTGACAAAAGCCACAAACGCACAATATGGGGTTTGCTGCAAGTGTGGCAGAACAAACAACAAACAACAATGAGCATTAGTTCTTTATTTTCAAGTCAATTTCTTTTGCAGCCAATATGAACACCATAATCAAAGCACTTCTTGTTTCTGCCCCATTATTCCTTGCTTCTGAAGCGATACGCGCTCAAACACTCGACACGATTACTACGAAAAATCAAAAAATTGTCGTTAAAAATATCGTTCCAATCAAGCACAGTTATGCGGTTTTCTTTACCGACTCCACAGGAAAACGTACATCTTCTTCGGACATCTGGGACAGGGAGATCCGTCGCACAAAAAATGCCGCAGGGCAAGAGGTAGTCGAGTTTGAATGGCATTTGTGGCGTAAAGACTCGCTTCTATTCCAAACCAAGGGAATATGCGCCTTTCCAAGCCTTGAGCTTCTGGAATACACCAAAATACCTGCGCTTGTGGTAAAAAGTGAAAACGGCAATCTTAATATCAAGACACAAACCCGCACGAAAGCTGATACAGCCTTCACAATGCCGTTTGACGGTAAAGCATTTACCTTCCCTATTGATTTGGAGATATTTGGTCTTTTACCAATGAAATCAGTAGGGCAGAAATTCAGTATTCCGTTTTACGAGCCGGGAAGCGCGTCGTACAAATACTACACCTGCACAGTAGTAGGCAAAGAACGTTTGCTATTGCAGGAAAACGCAGGAATTGATTGTTGGATGTTGCAAATAGAATACGCTCCATTCGGGGGGTACGCTACGTTTTGGATTTCGGAAACGTCGGGCGAAGTCTTGAAAATGCAGGAGTATGTTCGAGGAAATTATCGCTACAAAATCAAACTTTTTTCGGACAACTCCTTAGAAGCAAAGCGGGTTCCGAGGCAATAAGACTACTTGACATTTTGAGGAATATATTTTTCTTCTTCAAGCCCGCGAGCGTCGGCAATTTTCCTGTGATAGAGTAATGTCTCACACTAAAAAAAACAACATTCAATATCCTCAAACCGAACAAATCTATAACCACATTTTTCACAAGATCTTACCCAAATTAACCATGAATATACATCAGCACGCCTTTCGCTTTACCACAAACATTTTTCTTACAAGTATTTGCATCGGTTTTGGGCTTTTTTCAAACGACTGTCCTGCGCAACAGGAACAACGAAAGAACATCGTTCAAACCTCAAAAACGAACAATCTTGGCTCTCCAGAAAAATCAGGCGGTGCAAACGTCTTTACGCTCAAAAGCGTTGGTTCCGCAGAAGGCGGCAAACGTGCTGACTTTGCATGGGAAGACGGAAAAACTGCCGTCAAACTTTCTGATTTTTCCAAAGGCAAGCCCGTGTTTCTTAACTTTTGGGCAACATGGTGTCCGCCCTGCCGCCGCGAACTTCCTGCTATTGTCAAACTTCACAAACAATTAGCCGACAAAGTAGTATTCATTGGTTTAGCGTGCGAGAACGAAGCAAGTACCAAAAAGTCGGCTCCGAAGGTGAGTTCATTTTTGCAAAAGAATAATATCGGCTACTTGAATATTGTTGGCGACGAAGACGCTATTAACAAAATTTCGGCTGCCTACGGCAATGTAGAAGTTATTCCGACAACGTTCATCATTGACAATAATGGCGTTATTATTGACAAACTTGTCGGCGATCGCTCGGAAAAAGACTTTTTGGCTGCCTTGAAAAAGGTCATGTAAAAGGTCATGTAATCCGCTTCCAATCTATCTTTGCTCATTTAGCTTACGCTTCACAGTATGACATTGATTCTCAAATCCCCTCTTACATTTCTCTCGCTCAAAATTAGCTTTGCAAGTCGCTTGGCTTCATGGTTGGCGCACATAATAGCCCAAAGCGGCATACAATCACAACAGTACAAACAGCTCTACGCATGGTTCGGAGCCATGTTCGGAGGTCTATTTCCTATAGGCGCTGTTCTGATTCGATTTGTCCAATTCGGCTCAGAAGCCGCATGGGAAAAGGTATTGCACGACCCCTTAATGCTGATTATTATGACCGCTCCTCTTTTTCTCTGCGTCCTTGCGCGGTATGCAGGCAGTCAGCGCGATAAGACGCTAGAGATTTTGACAAAGTTAAAAATACTGAACACACAACTACAAGAGATAAATGACCAAGTACAGCATCAAATCTCGCTTGCAAACGAACAATCGCAGAATATTGAAATCATCAACGTTCAATTAGAAGAAGTAAACACCGAGCTTAGGGAAGCAAATGAGTTCAAAATGAAAATGCTCGGTATTGCCTCACACGACCTCAAAAACCCACTGACCAACATTATGCTGCAAGCCGAACTCATCACGCGAAAGCCTTCCGATTCTGATAAAACAGTAGAACGCGCCCGCAATATTGTTCAATCCGGAGAGGATATGTGCCGCTTGATTACTGAACTTCTGGATGCAACAGCATTGTATCTCGGCAAAATTCAGTTGCAATTGGAATCTTGCGATATAGTTCAGCTTCTACAAACAACGATTGATTCGTACCAAGTTCAACTGAATGCAAAGCAGCAAAATATCAGTATTCATGCGCCTTCTTCGCTGATTATGCAGTGCGACCCGGCGCGT
>JAAFHM010000254.1 GCA_013298375.1 Ignavibacteria bacterium
CCGATATGCAGTACAAGCAGCCCTACAATCCTGATTGGATTCTGGGTAAAATCGGCAATCAAGTTCATCACTTTGCCTATTGCATCGAAGGCGCACTTTCACACTATAAGCAGCAAACGGGCAAAGAAGGAACGCTCTGTCTGCCCTTTGATACGGAGCTTTTTGGACACTGGTGGTTCGAGGGACCGCTTTTTATCAAGGCTTTGCTCAAGGCTCTGCATCATTCACCATACGCAAGTGCTGTTACCGCTTCGCAGCAGCTTGACCACATCAAACCGCACGAAGTAATGCGTATGCCCGAAGGCTCATGGGGCGAAAACGGCAATCACGGCGTTTGGATGAACGATGGCACAAAATGGACGTGGGAACTCATTTACGAAGCGGAACACCGCTTTGATGAATTGATGAATAAGTATCAGCCCGCAAGCATGGATGATACCATGCGCCGCCTCTGCACTCAGGCAATGCGCGAACTGCTCTTGCTGCAATCGTCCGACTGGCAATTCCTCGTCACAACGTGGTCAGCGCGGGATTATGCGGAACGCCGCTTTATGTTCCATTACTCCGACTTCAAGAAATTATGCGATCTTGCTGACCATTACGCTACGTCCAAAAAAATCTCGAAAGAGGACGATAAAGCCGTTGGCGAAATGGAAGCACGCAATAGCATCTTCCCCGAACTCCTTGTCGAATGGTGGAACGATCCGCTTGCACCGCACGTGGACTACGTTCCGGGAGCCAAACCCAAAAAGTCTGCATCGGGTGACAACAAGTCTATTGCTAAAGCAACAGAGAAAAAAGCACCGACGGAAAAGAAAGCACCAGCAAAGAAAGTGGCAGAAAAGAAAGCACCTGCTAAAAAAGCATCCGCTACAAAGAAATAGCATTATTGATGTCAGCAACTCTCAAGGCTTGATGGGGCTTCCGCCACATCAAGCCTTTTTATTGGCTATTTTTGAGCAATATTTCAAGGCGGGCAAGGTCATCTTTCGGACGCTCAGCCGCAGGGTCAAGTTCAACGGCGCGGCGCAAGGGTGCAAGCGCCTCACGGTAACGCGCCGCCGCGAAATATGCCATTCCTAAGCCCCATTGCAATCGAGAGTTATTCTCGACGGTGCGCACCGCTCTGGCAAAAACGGTTGCTGCTTCCGCATATTTTCCTGCTTGCATCAGACTTCCGCCGTAGTTGTTGGTGATGATGACGTAGTTGTCTTTGTGCTGTTGGCGTGAAGTCTTGATGGCGATTGCTTTTTCGGAAAATGTCATAGCCGAATCATAGTTGGAGAGCGCTTCATAGCAATTTGCCAGCGTCATCGGTACGTCGGCATCAATGGTTGGCGTGTCGCGTTGAATGGCGGTACGGAGGGCGAAAGCGGCATCTTGCAACAGCCGCAGCGATTGTGCAGTGTCAGAAAAACGACCCGTTTGGAATGCCCGCAATATCGTTTGACCGTAGCATTTTGCCGCATAGCAGATGTATCCGGCTCTCCCTTTGTACAAGGCAGCATCAAGAACCTTGTCGTAGCCTTGTTTGGTGTACGACAACGCATTAGCGTTATCTCCAAGCTGCTCATAGCACAAGCCGATGTTCGTATAAAGTTGTGGATCATTGACGGAATCTATCGTTCGCGCCATTTCTAAGTGTTCCAGCGCCTCATTCATTAGAGGGGGCTTCATTAAAGGATTTGTCTCTGCCAGTGAGCGTTTGAGGAGTGCTTTGGCATAGAAACTTTGTGCTTGATAGCTCTGGGGCGTAGCAAGGGCATCTGCTTTGTAGAGCGATTCCTCGCTTTGCCAATCCGCGATTCGATTCAATGCTAGTGCGCTGTACGCGATAAATACCACTCCCACCGCCGCAAATACCCATATTCGCTCATGTTTGAGCAACTGCACGAACAACACGACAATCGCAAGAATTGATGCCACCGACGGCGTAAAAATAAACCGTTCTCCCAAAAGCCCACCGACATAGATAAAAAGATTGGAAGCCAGGGCAATGGTACAGGCAAAAAACCAAATGCAAAATGCCAAGAAATTGCGCTGCCGCGTCCGGTTAAATGCGTAAAAAGCAAGTGAAAGGCACACACCCAGCCCCAGAAGAGGCTTCCAGCCGAGCCACGTCATAATCGGAATGACGTTATAGGTGTAGCTGTGAGAAAGTGTGAGTGGGAAAATTGCTTTGCCTAGATAGAGAAAAATAAGCCAGAAAGCAGTCGCCGAGCGCTCTGCAAAGCTGGCATTGACAAACGGATTCGTCAAGGCAACCGAATAAAATGTTTCCTCAACGCGCCCCATCACGCCAAACCAAAGTCCCAAATAGCCGAGCGAAACCAGCATAACAGGCATACTGACCATCGCAATTTGCTTGAGGCGCAAAGCAGGGCGAAAAAAATACAATGCAAGCGGAAAAATGGGCAGAAAACCAATCGCACTTTCTTTTGCTAATAGTCCCAAAGCACAGCAGAATGCTGCACCAAACCTCATGGGTATGGAACCTGATCACTACTTTTGACAAGGAGCAACAGCGCAGAAAGCATCCCCAGCAGCGCCAAAATCTCATCTCGACTTTTGATATTGCAGATGACTTCGGTGTGAATCGGATGCACCACAAATAAGAGCGCTGTTAAGAGAGGAAGCCATTCTCGAAGGAACTGATGCTGTTTTGTTGTACCGATTTCTTGGACAAGATTTCTCAGTAAAAAAAATAGTATCACACTCAAAGCCGCATAAAGACTCAGATGGACGATATGCCCTGCTACGGGCTTATTGGGAAAAAATTCCCATTCGATGGCAAACATGATAAACGACAAGGGGCGATAGGTTTTGCGCTGCCCCTCGCGTTTAACTTCTTGGTCAAAACCATAAAAAGAATCTTTCGTTAAGAGCGTCGGAATGCCCTGAAGCCCTTGTTTGACAACAGCATTATCCAATATTGCCATTGAATCGTCCACCATATATCCGTACCGAATGGTCTGCCCGTACAGCAAAAAAGCGGTAAACACTATTGCGACCACTTGCCAGATAAGGGTTTTTCGCAATGTGGATTGCGAAGTTCGTGGTGACTTTTTGGCAAGAGTTGAAGGTTTTGGGGTTTTCATGGTGTATGGGCAGTGTGGTCAATGATTCAAAGAAAAAATGCCTTTCAGTCGCATAAAATCTACACTCCCCGCGTATCGGGGTGCCAAATAAATTTGTGCATTTGTAATTGAAAACGGACATTCAGGCGGTCTTCCAATATCCATTCGACAATTTGCCGATATTCAACCGTGCCGAATACTGGCGAAAACAGAACAGATGCCGCTTTGCGGGGCAAATCGTACTCGCGGGTAATGCCTCGCGACCACTCATAATCTTCACGCGAACCAATCACAAATTTCACTTCATCATGCGGGCGCAGAATGGTTAAATTATGATAATTATTTTTCGGCATCATCTTGGAACTGGGCGTTTTCATATCAATTATCCGAATGACGCGCTCGTCCACGAGGCTCGTGTCCGCCGGTTTCGACGGCGACCGTAAAACCTTCGTCACAGTAATATTTCATCAGCGCAAAGACATTCGGCTGTTCAAGAGGTTCGCCACCCGTAAATTCCACAAAACGGCATCCGTACTCGCGTACACGTTGATCTATTTCTGCGCCCGTCACCGAAAGCCCGCCACTTCTGCGGTCAATGGCATATTTCGTATCGCAATAGGAGCAGCGCAATTTACAGCCATGCAGTCGCACAAAAACACATGGCAATCCCGCCCGTGTGCCTTCGCCCTGCACCGAAAAAAAAATTTCGTTGAGGTCGAAGGGGAGCGAAAGCGGGTCGGAGACAAGTATTGATCGGTGCTGGTCGGCTGTGAGCGTGAGAACAGGTTGCATAAAGAATGAGCCTCGTGGACAAAAAAAATGAGCGTTAATACTTGTAAAACCCTCGTCCAGCCTTCTTGCCAAGATAGCCCGCCGCAACCATCTTCCGCAAGAGCGGACACGGACGATATTTGCTGTCGCCCAAGCCCTCGTGCAACACTTCCATAATTGCCAAACACGTGTCTAATCCGATAAAATCAGCGAGTGTCAGAGGTCCCATTGGATGATTCATGCCAAGTTTCATCACGGTGTCAATATCTTCGACGCTGGCGATGTTTTCCATTACGCAGTAAATGGCTTCGTTAATCATCGGCATCAAAATTCGATTAGAAATAAAGCCCGGATAATCCTGCACACACACCGTTGTTTTGCCGATTTTTTGCGCCAATTCCTCCGTAATAGCAAACGTTTCTTCGGTTGTGGCGATTCCGCAGATAATTTCGCAGAGCTTCATCATCGGCACGGGATTGAAAAAGTGCATTCCGATAATATTGCCCGGACGCTTGGTAAATGCTGCGATTTCGGTAATGGAAATGGAGGAGGTGTTCGTCGCAATAATCACATCCGGCGGGCAGTTTTCGTCCATCGTGTGAAAAAGCATACTTTTCAACTGTTGGTTTTCCGTTGCCGCCTCAATAACAAAATCTGCCGTTTTGCAAGCCTCAATGATGCTGGTGGAGGTATGCAGATGCGCCAGCGTGGAGGACTTGTCTTCAGCGCTCAATGCGCCTTTTTTCACTTGACGGTCAAGATTTCCGCCAATCGTTTGGATGGCGCGGTCGAGATATTCTTGCTTTACGTCCACCATCGTTGTTGTATAGCCATGTTGCGCAAAGGTGTGTGCAATACCGTTGCCCATCGTGCCAGCACCGACAACGACGACGTTTTTGATAGCATCAAGATTCATAATCGTTTTGGGGAAAATAGTGAAAAAAAATTGAAAAAAATGTCTTGCATCAAGTACGGTTACTCTTCCCGCACAGCTTCCAAGAGGCGTTCCGGCGTAATAGCTACAATGCCCGGCTCCTCGCAAACAGCCCCGGCAGCGCAATTCGCCAGCGCCGAAGCCTCGACAATTCCTGCTCCGGCGGCTACCATCGTTGCCAGTGTTGCAATAGTCGTGTCGCCAGCGCCGGAAACATCTGCCACATGGCGGGCTTTGGTATTGACGCTGGAGACCGTGCCATTCTTCTCAAATAGCATCATGCCTTGCGCACCGAGCGTAATGAGGACGTTTTCGCATTGCAAACGCTCAAGCAACGTTTTTCCTGCTTTGCGGACATCGTTGTCGCCAGCAAGCGAGAATCCAAGCGCATCTTGGGTTTCTTTTTTATTTGGTTTGAAGAGCGTAACGGAGCGGTATTCAAAGAAATTGGCGAGTTTGGGGTCAACAAAAATCGGTAATGAGCATTCTTTTGCAAAAGCGATAACGGATTGTAGCAGAAACGGCGTAATCACGCCTTTGTTGTAATCTTCGAGAATAATTCCCGCAAGCGCCTCACCTTCTTTGTGAAGCGCTGCCAGAAGGCGCTCTGCAACAGCATTGTCAATGGGAGTTTTGATTTCGCGGTCAAGCCGTGTGATATGCTGATTATTGCCCAAAACACGTGTTTTCACGGTTGTTGGGCGCGTTGTATCAGTAACAATCCCGCCTGTCGCCATGCCGGAGGCGCGAAGTAAATCCAGAACGGTATTTCCTGATGAATCCTCGCCAATTAAGCCCAGCATAAACGGCTCTGCTCCAAGCGATTGCAAATTCGCCGCGACATTCGATGCGCCGCCCAAATGCGCAGACTCGCGCTCAATATCAACGACCGGAACAGGCGCTTCGGGCGAAATACGCTGTACCGAACCCCAAAAATAGCGGTCAAGCATAATATCGCCGACAACAGCAATGCGCTTTTGTGCGGCAGAAGCGAGAAGTTCACGGGTGCGGTTTTCTGTGAGAGTGTGCATACAAGAAGATTGAAGGACAACATCAAAAAAACGGTCAAAACAGGGTGCAAGTTACGTCCAAAATATCATCTGGGGCAAACTTTTTCTTCGTCAATTCTCCGTGAGAAATTTTCCATTCTTCTGGCGGTGCAAAATTTCTGCTACACCGACAGAAGGCTTTGAATAAAGTGTTTTCTTGCGTATTTTCCCGCATCCGCTTTTCCACATTTGTCGGTGTGCAATTTCCCATTACTGCCATTGGAAAAATATTGTCCACAAAACCTTTCATCTAATCGTGTATTGTTACACATTTTCACGGAGATTTCTATGAACGTATTGCTTCGTCGTTGTGAGCGGCATCAAGTATTGGCAAACGCCTTTGCTGCTTTTGCGCTCATTGCCTTCCTTTTTTCCGCACCTGCTTTTGCCCAAAAAGCAACGGTCAGTGGGAAAATTACCGATAAAAAATCGAAAGACCCCATTTCAGCGAAAATTACCGTCCCTTCGGCGAAAACAGGCGCGGTTGCAAAATTGGACGGTACTTATTCGCTCTCGCTGCCCGCCGGGACGCATCAACTCCTTATCAGCTTTCCACTCTACAAAACCGTCAAAAAAAGCGTTACCGTCCAAGCAGGTGACACGCAAACGTTGGATATTATGATGGATGAAGATTTGGTGGGCTTGAGCGAGATTGTTGTTTTGGGAACACGCCGCGCAGACCGCACCAAGATTGAATCCGCCGTGCCTGTTGATATTGTTCCCGCGACGGAGATGCGACAAAGCGGTTTTACCGAAACAAATCAGATGATACAAATGATTGTTCCGTCGTTTAACTTTCCTCGCCCTTCGATTGCTGACGGTACGGATGCACTCCGCCCAGCAACAATGCGCGGTTTAGGTCCAGACCAAACATTAGTGCTGGTCAATGGCAAACGCCGTCATACATCGGCGCTTGTTCACGTGAACGGCACGGTAGGACGTGGTTCGACGGGTGTGGATATGAACGCAATTCCGGCAAATATGATTGACCGCATTGAGGTTCTCCGCGACGGTGCGGCTGCGCAGTACGGCTCCGATGCTATTGCGGGGGTCATTAACATTATTTTGAGAAAAGATTTGGGACTCAATGTCAATGCTACTGCCGGGCAGACAACACGCAACGACGGGCGCAATGTCCAAGTAGGCGCGA
>JAAFHM010000650.1 GCA_013298375.1 Ignavibacteria bacterium
ATGGCTTGCATCGGTGAAATGCTTGGCGTTTCTGCTGGTGCAGCCGAAATGGTTTTGACTTCTTGCTCTTTGTCGCCAAAGCCAAGTTTTCCGAGAATATCACCAAAAATGCTCATGATAGATTGGTATAGTAATTGAGTAAAACGATGGATTATTTGTATTGTTGAGGTTATTTTTTTAATCGCACCGCCAGCACCGAACATGGCGCGGAGCGCAATAAACGCTCGGTTGTGCTGCCTAGAACAAAATGCTCTACGCCGCGCTTGCCACTGGTGCCGATGACAATAAGAGGGATGGAATGCGTTCCGGCATATTCCGTTAAGAAAATATCCGGGCGACCATGCGCAATGTGCGTCACGCTCGTAACGCCTTGCTTGGCAAGATTCTCCTGCAAAGCCCGCAATTTCTCATTGGAGCGCTCTTCCACCAATGGGCGAATTTCTTTGAGTTTGGTATAGACATTGCCCCACTCTTCGGTGTATTCAATTTCTTGAATAACATGAACCAAATGAAGCGTTGCGTGGAACGCCGATGCCAGCGTTGCGGCATATTCGATGGCGTAATTAGAGGGTTCGGAAAAATCGGTTGGAACGAGAATATGTGCGTTTTGCGCGAGCATAATGGTCTCCCTTGAAAAAAATGAGTACAGTGTTGCGAGGAGTGATTTATGGTTTTTGCCAGTATTTTTTTCCAATCCAGAGCAAACCGTATTCTTCGCCCGGTGCTTTGTCCGTGTAGGCGTGGTGCGCTTTATGCGCCCTGCGAAGGGCTTGCAAGTAGGGGATATTGGAATGTTCTATCCAGCGAATGCGGCGATGAATAAAGATGTCATGCACAACGAAATAGACAGCGCCATATACAATAATACCAATTCCCGCCCAAAATCGCCAATCAAATTCGCGTATTCCAAGAAAAACAAGCGCTGTGGCGATAGCCCCAAACGAAAACGAGAAAAGGTCGTTAAACTCAAAATAGCCCTTGCCCTTGATATGGTGCGTCTTGTGGATACGCCAAAGGACACCGTGCATGACGTATTTGTGAAAGAGTCCACTAAAAATTTCCATGCCAACAAATGCCAGCACGACGACGGCAATATTCCAAACAATAGTCATCATCATGAAAATTTGATAAAAATCCAAGCGACTGGATACAAACAGCGCGGATAGAATATACCCGCGCTCCGCATCAGTCAACAAAACATTATTATTCTGCTTTTCCCAGTTCTTTGTTTGCTTTCGCATCCGGGATAAACTCACGCCAACTCCGCTCGACGTGTTTGGGCGCGGCGGAAATTTGCAACACGGTGCGATTATCAATGCGGAAGCCGCCAACAAGTTTACTGAGATATTCGGCGAGTTTATTCAGGTTCATTGCCGCATCGGCGACCTGCTCTGTGCCATGCGCCGTTTCTTGGACAACAGCCGTCACGCTATCAATATTTTCCGAAAGCTCCGTCATTTCTTCGGACTGCTCTTTATTTGTCGCAGCGATTTGGGAATATGTTTCAGAACTGCGCGTGGCTGATTTCATCGCCTCCTCCAACGCTTGACCCGTTTTGGCGACGAGTTCTTTTCCGCGCTCTACTTCGCCTGTTCCCTGCCGAATCACAAAGACCGCATCGTGGGTATCTTTTTGAATTTTGTTAATCATGGCAGCGATTTCTTTTGTCGCTTTCGTTGTGCGCTCGGCAAGTTTGCGAACTTCGTCGGCAACAACCGCAAAACCGCGTCCTTGGTCGCCTGCACGTGCCGCTTCGATAGCGGCATTGAGCGCCAAAAGATTGGTTTGGTCGGCGATTTCGTCAATCACTTGAATAATCTCGCCAATCTGATTACTACTGCGTCCGAGTTCTTCCACCGTAGCGGCGGAGCGCTGAACAACCTCATCAATTTTGTTCATGCCCGCAATCGTCTGTGCAACAATTTCCCCGCTTTTCTGCGTATCGGCAGCCGTCTTTTTCGCATTTGCGGCAAATTCCGAAGCATTTTCGGCAGTGGCTTTCATTTGGTCGGCAATGTACTGAATCGCTGAGGCAGCCGCCATAATCCGTGCGGCTTGCTCACGCGAGGCGACGGACATTGTTTCGGTATTGGCAGAAATCTGGGCGCTGGCGCTGGCAGTGGCTTCGACGTTATCCACGACTTTGATAATTGTTTTGCGCATATTGTCAATGGCGCTATTAAAGGCAATGAAAATGCGCCCAATGTCGTCCTCTTTTTCTACGTGAAAGCGCACGGTCAAATCGCCACTGGCGAAGCGGTGTACCGCCTCCAACATATGTTCCATACTGGCAGCAAGGTACTCATTGAGGCGCTCTCCTTCCAGGACCATTTCATCGACTTTCACTTTTTCCTTTTCCAAGGCGCTTTTCATCTGCACAAGCCCCTTATTGAGTTCGGCGGCTTCGCGGTTGCGCTTTTCGAGCGAGGAAAATGCTTCCTGCCGACCAGACTCGAAAAGATTGGCAATGAGCGTCTGCACGGTGAGCAAAATTGCGACGGCAACAAATTCTGAACGAATGATAGCAGTATCGGGAATTTTATTGATAAACTGATACCCCAAAAGCGCAGCGATATAATACGCTAATCCCGTTCCAATACCAATACCAAGCCATTGAAACATCTGCCGTCGCCCCAGCAAGAGTGCAGCAAGCAGAGGAATAATTGCCATCCAAGGAATCACGGTCGAGCGGATACCATTGGTGGTAAAGGCGAGGCTATTGAGCATACAATACGTGACGATGCACTGCA
>JAAFHM010000194.1:0-7779 GCA_013298375.1 Ignavibacteria bacterium
CGGCGAACACGGCGCGGGTGGAACGTGCTTCCGAAATAGCCCGCGAAGCTGGTTCTGCCGCGCTTGTCGGGGAGCGCGTCGTGCAGGAAACCTTGGACAGCATACAAAATATTGTGGCTGTTGTTCTGTCGTCAGCGACCAATATTCAAGCGCTCAATGAAAGTAGCGAAAAGATTACCGAAATTGTGCAGGTGATTCAGGAAATTGCTGACCAGACGAATCTTTTAGCGCTCAATGCGGCTATCGAAGCGGCGAGAGCGGGCGATGCAGGGCGTGGCTTTGCGGTTGTTGCCGATGAAGTTCGCAAACTTGCCGAAAAAACTTCCGGCGCGACGAAAGAAATTGTTCGCACCATCGACCAAGTACGCACCGATACAAACGCCGCCGTTAAAGCAATGCACAACGGTACTACTCAAGCCAACAATGGGAAAGAACTCGCCAGCAACGCGGGAGCCGCATTGCGGCAAATCATCGGCAAGACGACACAGGTGACGGAGGTTATTGCCGACGTTGCCAACATGAGCGCCGAGCAGACCGCAGACAGCCAGCAGCTTCGCCAAAATCTTGCCATTATGAACGATGTTACCCGCTCATCCGTTCATGATTCCGAGCGCATCGCAACGGCAATTAGCGAACTCAATAGTTTAACGGCGCATCTGAAGGACACAATGGAGCAGTTCACCGTTCCGACAGGGCTACGGAAGACGTATGCGATCCTGAGGTAATCGCGTGAGTTTTTAGGGAACGGCTTAAAACCTCAATACTTCAAATATTGAGTTGCACCCCTCCATTCAACAGAGCAAGGATTGATGAGGGTTTGAATTTTCACACGACTGCCCTACTATGACTTTTGGTAACTTGTGCAGACTTGCCATTTTCCGTAACTTTGGGGTCGATTCTGTGGAAATGCCAGAAATGCCAACAACGATATGCCATAATTATCCCTGCACACTCGTATTCACGCACGCTATGATATCACTTTCACTCGTTTTTACTGGTATCAATCTTCTTGGTGCAGCACAAGGGTTCTTCTTGTCGCTGATGTTGGCGTTGCTCAAGCGCGGAAATCGCCAAGCCAATCGCATTCTTGCAGCGTTAGTTTTTGTTATCTCGGTCGCCCTTGCCTCCACGCTTCTACTCTATCCGGCTGTTTATACCGCCGTTCCGTATTTGATACGCATTTCCGACCCAATGCGGCTACTTTTTGCGCCGCTCATTTTTCTTTATGTTGTTTCCTTAACGGGTGGGCAGGTGAATAAACGTTCTCTGCTCCATTTTACGCCATTTGCCCTGTATGTCTTGTATTTGATACCGACTTTCTATGTGCTGCCATTTGCGGAGCGTATTAGTTTTATCACTGAAGCACAAGCAGGGAAATCGTTTTCATATAATGTGTATCTTGTGGCACGGGCGCTATATTTTGTGCTGTATTTGGGGCTGTCGTTTCGGGTTTTGCGCCAATATTCATCGCGGATTCAGGACTTGTTTTCTTCCGTAGAGCGCATCAATTTTAGCTGGTTGCGGAATGTCCTTGTCGCAATGGCTATTTGGTGGGTTCCGCAATTTATCACGACGCTTAGTCCGTTTTTTGGCTATCTTAATCTTCCTGTCGTCAATATGATTATTGGCTTTTTGGGAGCATTGTGGATGTACCTTTTGGGTTATGTTGCATTTTTGAAGGCAGACCCCTTTGTGAATGTTACCAGCCCGATCGTACCGATGAGCGCTACGCAAGCTGCTCAATTAGCCGCACAGCACGAGCAGTACGAGCAGCATGAGCGGGCTATTTTGAATATATCTCGACAAGGATTTGACGCAAGAGAATCAGCCTCGGTATCTCCTGAAAGCGCAATACTCTTGGAGCAGTTCAAATTGTTCATGGAAACGGAAAAACCATTTTTGGACAGCGAATTGAACCTGCAAAAGCTCTCTGAGCAGATTGGTGTCCCGGCGTATCGGCTTTCGCAGATGATGAACTCACATCTTCATCAAAATTTCTTCGATGTCATCAATCAATATCGTGTTGAAGAATGGAAACGCCTCATGTCAGAAGGACCTACTTCCGGCACTATTCAAGAGTTGGCGTTCCAAGTTGGCTTCAATTCTAAATCGTCGTTCAATACAGCCTTCAAAAAACATACAGGGCGCACCCCCTCAGAATATCGAGCAGAACTTCGGGCAGTCTGAAAAGCCCATATTCCCATTGCCTCGGCAAATGAAAAAAATGCAGACGTAATTCCTGTATTGGGGTTATGAGAATTTTTTGTAACTTTGCAAACTCAAACGATAAATAACGCTAAACCACCTTTTTTTAAGCATTTTTGCGCTATGTCTATGCAATCACAACGTGAACCCAACACGCTTCCTCAGCCGAAGCCGGATCTTTCGCCGGATGAGGTTATTCGTATTCAGCTTGACGCTTTGCGCGAAAATGATGCCAGCAATGATGTCGGTATTGCTACCGCCTTTAATTTTGCTTCGCCCGGCAACAAAGTTTATACCGGACCACTTTCGCGCTTCAAGCAAATTGTCCGTAATCCCGTCTATGCAGTCATGCTCAATCACCGTTACGTCGGCTATGAATCCGTCATGATTTCTGGCGCTGTGGCACAACAGCGCGTGATGATTGTCGGCGAAAATAGCCAAACAGTGATTTATACCTTTACGCTTTCTCGCCAACGCGACCCGCATTATCGGGATTGTTGGATGACTGACGGAGTGAGCGTTGATGCAATGTTCTGGCTCAACTAACAGAAATGACGTGAAAAAAAAGCCGTCCGAATGCAAGTGCATCGGATGGCTTTTTTGTTGCCTTCTTGTTATGCAGGAGAGTACGCTTGAGTATCGCTAGTTTTTTTACTTTGAGCCTTTATATCATCTGCTTGTAACTGGTCAGGTTCCCCCTTCCGACGGCTGAAGAGTGCGAGAACGCTGCCGCCCCAGAAGACTTTCCCGGTACTGATTCTTTTGAAGTAGTTCCGGGAAATCCGTTCTACGCTTCGGAAAGCGTAGGATTTTTTGTTTTTGCAATCTAATAGACGGGAAGACGTGACCTGACCAGTTACATCTGCTTTTGGCTAAAAACGCATATTTTTGCGGCTTGTTACTGACGGCGGCAAGGTAATACTAATCGATTTCTCACTACGCTTTTCCGGGTAGGAACAGAGCATGGCGGTACGACCCAAGCAGGCTGGCGCGACTTTTTGATTTGGCAAGGATTGTTTTTTTAAGGTGGGTTCGTAGCTCAAGACTGTTTGGCGTAATGCCGTGCTTGGTATCGTAAATCGCAGAGAAAATCGTGCATCGGGCTTGAGATAAAGCCACATCAACTCGCATAATTCCTTGAGCACCGGAGAGTTATTCGTCAGAAAATCAATGCATTCGTCCCATCCGATGTGGTAAAACTCTAGGGTGAAGGCGCTGTGCTGATTCCAGATTTTTTTTCCAGCAACTGCCTCACTTCCCAAACGTGTGTTCATGCCGCCTCTGCCAATGACTGTGCGTTGGTCTTGGTCTATCGGCAGCCATTCACCCTGAAATTCCTCGACTCGCACCCTCAAGCCAAAATACGACGAAACAAGATGTATCAAGCCCTGCACGGAGCGTGTTTGCTGGCTGAATAGACTGCCATATTGTAGATACGACGAATTATCGGTATGGTGCAAACTCCGAATATGCGGCGTTGCAAGCCCCGCAAGCGAAAAGACATTTTGCGCTAAACGCACATCTTCCGCTCTGAAATGCGTTGGTTTGCTGGCGGGCGAATTGCTTTTTTTCCGTTTCAAGGGATTGTAGTAAACGCGGTTCGGCGAAACGGTTACGACGTCGTTGCTAATGTCGAACATCGTGCGGGCGCGATATGCCAACGAAACTAAGCGATGATTAAATATATCCAAAAAATTCCGCCACGCCGTATCGCCCTTCCGAAGGCGTTCCAGCAAAATTTCCGTGTAGGGAATCGGCATCGGACCCAGCACACCAGCCAATCCCATAAAATTTACCACCATAAGCGGTTGATGGTGGTGATCTTTCTCAAAATAGACAATTTCTTGAATGGCTTCATGGGGAAATGCCAAACTTACATTTGAGCTGAAATGGAGGCTTTCGTTGTACCATTCCGGCGATTCGCCAATGGAAATTGCCTCTGGCGACAGCATTTCCAAAAGCCGCACCGCTTGAAAAAAATCAAAGCGCGGCGATTCTTCCAGCAATTGCTGTTCGACGGTCGGGCGGGGGAGAAGGCGGTTCATTGGTTGAAGGAAGAATAGTTGTCAACATTCACAATAATTGCTGCCCGCCGATGCCGGGAAGCCAGTCTTTGAGCGGGTCTTGCTGCTGGTCGTTGTAAACAATCAAATGGGTGAAAGAGTTGATAGATGTGTACAGCCGAAAAAACCGATTCAGCACAGCCGAAAAAAGCAACGGCGATTCGCCAACATAATTTTCCGATTTGAACATCAGATTGATACGCGAACCATTGCAAAATCCCCGCCACGCATCCAACCCCACACGCCGCACCGAGGCTTGTGTTCGCATACTCAGAATGCCCATGATTTGCCGCTCAACCGCAGCCTCGTTATCGACATTGTAAATGCGGAGCATCTCTTGAAGTGCTTGCAAGGACGCGGGCGTATTCGCCAAGGAAAGATAATTCAACGACAAATGCGAAATAAGCCGCCAGTACGTTGCTCCGGCAAGCGGCGCTTGGCGCTGTTCGGTGGGTTTGGTCTGGCAGACAATCGCTTTTATCGGCATATCTTCTTCCACTTCGAGTTTCGTGCCCGACGAAAGCTGTTGTGCCAGATGCCTGTTAGTACAGAGAACGTGCGCAAAAACCACTTCCGATACGGGTTGCTTCGGATTGAAGGTGTGATCAACAAATGAGAGTTTCATCGTTGTTCCCGGAACACGAGGATTGGTGCTGATTTCGCGCTGCCCGTACCAAAAAACCGATACGCCGTCCGCCGATGCACGATGGTTAAACGAGAAAAACGGCTCGACGCGCCGCGTGGTATCGGCGAGGTCGGAAGTCATCGAAACAGACTGAATCGAATGAATTTCTGTCGTCGATTCTCGGCGGACATCGGCGGTGAGCCGATAGTCGCGGCTTCGGTGATGAATACGCACCGGCTCGGAGATTTTGGAGAAAATATTCACGATGGGCGTACAGCCCAGCAACAGCGAGTCATTCCGAAGAAGAATACCGTGTTGAGGCGGTGTGCGGAGCATCAAGAGCAAATCAAACGACATTTCCAGCGCCCCGGAGCGGGCATTGATAAACACATCCTTGCTTTCCAGCCCTTCCACATCAAAAAAAAGAAACTTCTCCGGCATGGTAAAAAACTCTTGCAAAAGGCGGTATTCGGGGTGCGCATAATCGCGGTAGGGCAGCACGTCTTCATCATTGGCGAACCCCACGGGCTTGATGCCGCCTTTCGGGGCAATCGGAAAAATACGATTTGGTGCGCCCTGCCGGATAGTACCAATATCCTGCAATGCCGTAAATACAATCTCGTAGAGCCGATGATTGCTGGCGACATCGCTATTCAGAAAAAAACGGAGACGGGAAAAATTCGGGAGAATCTCTTTTTTCCCAAAACGTTTTATCCGAATCCGCAGCACCGTCGAAACCGTGTTTTTATCAACGTTGGGGTAATCCGATGCCGGCTCCAGCGCGATTTCTTCGATTTCCAAGGGCAGAAGTGCCGTCGGGTAGCACGTCCGAAAGCGGCAGACCGTTCCGTCGTGCGCCCGCGCCAGCACTTGCGTATGGCGCGGTACTTCGTATCCGGCAGCCAAGCCCGGTTTGGTCATATCGGGAAAAAATCGGGCAATGGACATGGACGGCACAGGCGCGAGATAATGCGGATACAGCACCTCCAAAAGTGCTTGGGGAATTTGCGGGAAATCGTTGTCGATAGTGTATTGGATGCGCCCCGTCATAAAGGCAAAACTCTCCAAAAGGCGCTCCATATACGGGTCGCCAGACATTCCGCCATTGACATCCAACCGCGCGGCAATTTTCGGATGTTTTTCGGCAAAGTCCGCTCCGGCATTGCGCAAATACGCTAATTCGCGCTCGTAATAGGGCAGCAATTCATCATTGAAGTTCTTCATCGGCTAAGGCTCCGTTGTGAGTGGTCAGGAGAATCGGAAAAATAAATGCTTCCCTAATTTCCTCCGCAACAAGTGTGCCGCTAATGTTCATCGGCAAATGGGAAATATCATTGGCACGAATCAGCCCGCCGCCGCCCCGCGCCCCAACCGAAACACTCACGTTTTCCAAGCGCGGCTCGAAACGCTGAATGGTTTCTTGCAGCATTCGGGCGCAGCGCATTTGGTCATCCTGGGAGTAGGTGTGCAGTGCCGTAAAATCGGGCATTCCGTAATCCATAATTCCCAGCGCCACTCCCGCTTCGCGCGGACGCAAACAGCGCGTGTTCAAAAGCAACAGTAAATCCCGCCGTACCGATGCGACGTACTCATCGGCACCGACCGTGCGGCGCGGCGTGGTGTCGTAGGGTTGGTAGGGTTCATCGTTGATGATGCGGTCGAGAAAGGGTGTGCGGTAGTGGGGCATAACCGTTCTTGTGCAGTGTGAAAAGAGAGCATGAAACCTGAGTCATGCTTTGTGCTTTTTTTACAGCAAAGATTGTGCCTGTTGTGGGGATTTCCTCACACGAAAGTCACTCAGGACGGCGAAGAAGCCGCCGAATGGCGCGGTTCGTTGCCCACAAATGTAGAACGAGAAGGGGTTACCCTGCCTAACGGCTTCTTCGCTGTCGGTCTCCAGCACGGTTCAACATGGGACTTCTTCGCCATCAATCTCAACCTGCTCCAAGCGTACTATTTTATGGCGATGGTCTTGCTGTAATCGGCAGTAATATTCAAATAATTTCTCGCTGCTGCCTTCACATTCCTGCCATATCGTTTGGCGGGCATCCCATATTTCTTGTAGTGTTGGGTCGGTGTTCATGGTGCTACTCCTAAGAGTTCAAGTGGGGTAATCAGTAGAGGTGTGTACAAACCAAGCATGGAATTGATGCGGTGAATATGCCCAAATTTATTGGCATTTGCTAAATGTTTACAGTTCCACGTCAGTAAAAAGTGGCATTGATAGAACGATGCAACTGCCAGATGCATAGCATCTCCTAACGCATTTGCCGGCATGATTTTATGCTGCACATATATTTCTGCAATCGAAACAATTTCCCGTGTTATTTCGAGAAATTCTATCGGCTCAATAAACGCTAAACAAAAGGTTCGTTTTGGCTCCGGCGTACGAAGTAACTCCCCATAAACCGCATCACTACTGAATACTTCGTATTGATGATGCTTGTTTTCCCACCACTGTTGCGTCCAGTTGCGACGCGCAATGGCTTCAGGGCTGGTACGAGTCTCATGGTAAAAACTCGGTATGCTGGTTTCGATATAGACTTTGGGTTTCATTGCTGACAAAGTAGGGAAAAGCAGGCAGAAAAGCAAATGCGCTCAAAGCTGTGTATGAAAATTGCCGCCGTGTAAACATTTCCTATTGTTCTTCTTCGTGATTCTGCGTAATTTCTGATGTACCAACAGTATTTCCCACCAACAACCAACACCAATGGCTGTACTTCATATTTCCACCCGTAAGAGCGATAATCGCAAGGACGATAACGAGGCACTTGCAATGATTACATCCGCCATAGAGCATGAGATAACACGCTTAACCCTATCGCTATCTGCTGCCGATAAACGCTTGGCAGTCTTTGAGCGAGAGTATGATGTTTCTTCCGATAT
>JAAFHM010000194.1:7789-8469 GCA_013298375.1 Ignavibacteria bacterium
AGGTGCATACCACATTTGAAACCTCTTTCCGAAAGTACCACTTCAAGTGGTTTCCATCTCAACAGGCTCTTGCAACTGTGCTTCTTCTTGTTGCGCACGATAGTATGCAACAAGTTTATACGGATCATTATCGCATTCGGCATAGATATCTCGGCGGACTGACCAGATTTCTTCTAAGGTTGGCTCATTCATGATGTTTCTCCTAACAATTCCAAGGGAGTGATAAGTTGCGGGATGTAAAGACCCAATAGTGTGTTTACATGACGAATATGCGGAGATTTCTTGGCATTTGCAATATGCTTGCAATTCCACGTCAAGAGAATATCGCATTTATGCCACGATGCAAGCGCAAGGTGTAGGGCATCACCTCCGGCATTCGCGGGCATAATTTTATGCTTGATATATGCTTCAACGATAAGGGCAATATCTTCTTCGATAAGCAGCCGTTCGATAGGTCGCAATAAATCTAAACACTCGGCTTTTTTCTGCGGGTTATAGCTTCCTCTGCTGAGTTCATCAATAACGGCTTGGCTTGTTCGCAGGTCATAATCAGTGCGCTCCTTATCCCACCACTGCTGCGTCCAATGACGACGCGCAACGGCTTCGGGGCTGGTACGAGTCTCATGGTAAAAACTCGGTATGCTGGTTTCGATATAGACTTTGGGTTTCATTACTACCAA
>JAAFHM010000188.1 GCA_013298375.1 Ignavibacteria bacterium
TGCGGCTAATCCCGCACACACCGCCCACCCAGACTGCGCCTGAAACATCTTGGTAAAACGTTAAAATATTATTTCCCAACAGCCCTTGAGATGTGCCATAATTGGTGAATTTGCCATTGCGGTAATACTGTACTCCACCGCCAAAACTGCCTATCCACAAGCCTCCCGTCGAATCTGCCAAAAGCCCATACACGCTCTCGTTCAGCAGCCCCTCGCGCATCCCAATTTTGGTGATGCGTCCATCTTTGAGGCGGCTCAGTCCGTATTGCGAACCACCAAACCACATCGCGCCCTCGGTATCGCGGACAATCGCATACACGTCATTGCTTGCCAAGCCGTCTTTGGTGGAATAATTGCCCCAGCGCCCATTTTTCCAATAGTACACCCCAGCGCCCAACACGCCCGCCCAGAGTGTCCCGTCGGGTGCGGTGTAGAGTCCGCGCATTTCTTCTGCGGCAAATGTCCGTGTTTTTGTGTGGTCGTACAACGTGAGTTTGCCATTCCGCAAGCATTGAAGCCCGTTGTTATTGCCGCCAATCCAAAAGCCGCCAGTACTATCTTCGGCAAAACTTCGCACCACATTGCCCGCTAATCCCTCACGTGATGACATATTGACGCAACTACCATTGGTAAAGCGCTGTACGCCTCCGCCGTAGGTGCCGACCCAGAGAGCGCCTTCGTGGTCTTCCAGAAGCGTCAGCGTATTTTCATTGACTAAACCATCGGCGCGGGTATAGGTATCAATGCGATTGCCATAAATGCGCGAAATACCGTTATCGAACATTGCCGCCCACAGCGCACCGGAGCGGTCTTCGAGCAACGCATAGACATAATTCCCGGAAAGTCCATCTTTGCGAGAGAGAAATCGCCATGCACCACCATCGGAGCGGCTCCACAAGCCTTGATGTGTTCCGATGTGTAATGTTCCTTTGCTATCATGGAGAATTGCGCGAACATCGGTGGTATCGTTGTTGGGTAAGTATTCTTGTGCAAAAAATTTCTCATGTGGAGCGAGTGAATGAGTAAGGGCAGCATTCAAGCGGCAAAGCCCTTGCTGCGTTCCCACCCAGAGCGTTCCCATGCGGTCTTGGTATATGGTATAGATAATTAAATGCGGCAAACCGTCCGCCGTCGTAAAGCGTCGCATTTTCCCGTCGGAATACGCAAACAAGCCATTTTCCGTGCCAATCCAGAGCGTTCCGGCGCGGTCTTCGAGAATGCACCAGATGTCGGCGGCATTGATGCCCTTGGTGCTGTCAAACAGCGTATAGTTCCCGTTCATCAAGCGAATAAGCCCACCGCCGCGTGTTCCCATCCAAAATGTGCCGTCGCGTTGTTCGCAAAAAGAGATGGTATAGCCGACGCTTAGACCAATAAACGCATCTTTGTCATAGACTTTGAATTGTACGCCGTCAAATCGGGCAGCCCCTTCTTCCGTGCCAATCCACAAGTATCCATCGCGGGTTTGGCAAAGAGCGTAGGCGCTATTTTGTGGCAAGCCTTGTTGTGCCTGCCATACCGTATTGACGTATTGCGTGATATTGAGATGAGGATTTAAGCCATTTGGACGTTTGTATTTGTCCATCGAAGGGATATGCGTCGTCTGGGCGGGGAGCGGGAGAGGAATGAAGAATAAGAAGGCAAGGGTGGCAATCCAGAGCGCACACACCAGCACTTCTCCCTTGATGCAAGGGAGAACGGAGAAGATTCGCCAAGATGGATGTAAGGAATACATAATGGCGAATCTACGCAATGCAAGGCAGAGTTGAAAACATAAAATTTGTTTTTCAACAGGACATATCAATAAGGCAATCTATCGTTTCCGCGTTGGCTACACTCCTGCGCGGACGATAATCGGTTTTTGCCGCAACCCCAAGGACTGGCGATTTTTCCAGAGTGTTCCTTCGATGGTCGCTTTTGCCAGCGAAGGGTCAACATACGAGCCGGAACGGATGCGGTAATACGATTGACCGAATTTGTCAACATAGACCTCCACACGGGCATCACGAATACCATTGCGCATGAGGAATGACCGTGCTTGGAGGGCATCATCCTGACTTTTGAGCGAACAGTATTGAATCACGTAATAATTCGGATTCGTAAGATTGGAGCCGAGATTTGGTGCAGGTTTGAGGTTCGGTAGAGTTTTGGCGTTTGTATAGCCCGGTGGCGGCAATTTTGTGCCGATTCCGCCAGAGGGAATCGCAATACCTTTGCCAAGTTCACGAGTCGTGGCGCTGCTTGTTCCCGGACGGCTATTCAAGACAAATTTTCGTTCAAACATCATATCGTCATCGCCGACACTTTTGGGTGTGCGAAGGATTTGCGTTTGCTGTCCGGCAAGCCGTGTGGTCATACCGTAGCTTTGCGGCGTTTCGGGCAGGAGAATGTAGTATGTACGCCGTGTTTGCAGGGGAATTGTTTCGCCGGAGCGCACAATACTCATTTGATTTGTTGCGCTGTCAATCACCTGAATATCAACATCGGAGCGAAATTTTTCTTTGCCGAGTTCGCCACCGGAACTGTTGTATTGATGTTCGACGACATCCAGCGAAAGCCAGATTCTGCCTTCTTGCATTTTGCTCATGGCGGCGGATGGCGGCGGTGGGGACGCTTTTTTAACGGGCAATGCTTTTTGTGCCGACAGTGAAACGCTGCCAGTGAGCAAAAACACAGCTATCAAGCCGACGAATGCTCGTTGGGCGGGGGTAGAGAAAGTAGTGCGATTCATAAAATTGGCAAGAGAATATGCAAAAACAATCGGCAAATCTGTTGTAAAAGCAGCACGGGCAATTGCGCCTATTGTGCTACCAGTTTCACATATTCAATTTCAGTGCCAAATTTTTTGATGATGGTGAATCTGTTGTCATTTTGGCAGCAGGAAAACGCTTTCCTGCATTTCACCCCAAAATCATAGCATTTCACCCCAAAGGTTTTGTTGTCTTGGATGAACAATACGATATTGCAGACGATATTTGGAAGCCTATTTCCATAGAGTTTTCTATGCTCATTGCAGATATCCCTTTAATTTTGCACCATTAAAAAAACCTCATTTCTTTCCAAAATCAGAGGAATGTACCGTTCAGCGTTTTATATGTACCGTTCAGCGCTTTTTGCCTTTGAGCATTATTGTATTTATAGCTGAGACGTTACATTGGTACTTGTTTTTCTCTAAAACCGCACAATTCCTTTTCTATTTTTCTCCATCTTTCAATTCGTTTGTTTTATGAAAAACTCCTTTACAATGAGATACTATGCCCATCTCTGTGTAGCAGCTTTCCTCTGGCTCTATTGTGCTGGAAATTTGTCTGCACAACTGCAATGGCAGTCCACGAGCGGTCCTTTGGGCGGTAATGTGCGATCGTTTACGACACACCAGTCGGCAGTTTTTGCCGGCACTGGTTCCGGTCTCTTTCGCTCGACTGATAATGGTCAGTCGTGGTCTCCAGTAGGAAAGTCTTTGGCTGGAAACTCTGTCACGGATCTTGCTTCGACTCCCCGAACACTCTTTGCCATTCTCTCTTATTCGCTGTTTCGCTCCGACGATAACGGTACAACGTGGACATTTGTATCAATGCCCATTGGTGCTAGTTCACCATCATCGGTGGTAGCCAACGGTAATACAGTTTATGTTGGAACGGAAAACGGCTCTATTATACGCTCTAGTGATGGCGGTTCCTCTTGGGTAGAGGCTATTCGCGTTCAAGGGGATACCGTAAGAACATTCTCAGGAATCCCGACTCTCGCCTCTCATAGTATTCGGGGAATAGATGTTCATGGTTCAACGGTGATGGCTATTACGAGTAGAGGGCGGCTTTTGCGCTCGGTGGATCAGGGATTGAATTGGATAACCAGCACACCACAGCAATTAGCTCCTTCTCAAGATGCTTTTTCCTCGAGTCTCTCATCAAACCTTGTACTTACCGATAGCGTATTAGTTGTGGGGCTGGGGAATGGTTTTTTACGTTCGACCAATAATGGCGCTACCTGGCAATCCATTCCCCAAATATATCGCGTTAATCGGTTGTTCAAACAAAATGCTCAGACTATTCTTGCAGCTACATCACAGGGAATAATGCGCTCGACGAATACTGGCTTAACATGGACAAATATCAGTAGCGGCTTGGGTGATCGCCCAATTAATGTAATAGGATTAAGTGGAGACAAATTATTTGTTGGTACTGAGGGGATTCCGGGCGTTTTTGCTTCCGCCGATAACGGGCAGTCATGGTCTATTTCCAATGCAGGAATGATTGCATCCTCTATAACAAATGTTGTAGCAAGCCCAACTTCGCTATTTGCTGTTTCCAACGGATTGTTTCTCCGCTCGGCTGATAATGGCACGACGTGGACAGTTTCTCCGATTGTTGGCGGTTCTTCCATCGGTGTTTGGAATGTCGCTGTTCGTGGTTCGGAAGTATTTATCGCTACATCGACAGGAATTTTTCGATCCACTGACGATGGACGAAACTGGACTCTTAGTGTCTTGGCGAATAATGTTTTTAACACCAATGCTGGTCTTTTCGCACTCTCCTCCTCTACGATTTATCAGTCGAGTAACGGTATAAATTGGATACAATTGCCAAGAATTGATTCTCTCTATTATGGAGCGAATGAAGTGATCGCTAATTCTTCCGCAATTCTTGTTGGTGCATCTGACCGTATTTTACGAACAACGAATAACGGCGCGACATGGCAAATTGTCTGGCGGGCATCAACAACAGGGAGTTTTACACAGGTAAATTCTCTTGCTCTTGGAGAATCAATGATGTTTGCTGGGGTATCAAATGGATTCTATCGCTCCGCCGATAGCGGCGCTACGTGGCAGCGCATCGGTTTAGCGAACCAAAACGTTGTGAAAGTTTTTGTTTATGCCTCTACGGTATTTGCGGCAAATAGAAACGGCGACATATTTTATTCGAGTGATGATGGGTTAACATGGGCAAATGCGGATTTTGCTGCTCGAAATACGTCAATTACATCCTTTACTGGCAGAGGCTCTACGCTCTATGTTGGCACCAGTAATCAAGGAATGTTCCGTGCGTCCACCACACCAGTGCCTACTAATACTCCGTGCTTAACGACATTCACTGGTAGTTTAGCTGCGTTTAGTGACCGCACAACAAATACGGTAGTCTATAATAATAATCTTGACTGCCGATGGCTCATTAAGCCGACGACAGCACCCGGACGTATTGTTCTAACGTTCACACGCTTCTCGACAGAGGACAACTACGATTTTGTCACTGTCTATGATGGGGAGACGACCACATCACCTCAAATTGGACGATTCAGTGGAGCGTACTTACCCTTAAATCTTATTGCTCGAAGCGGTGCGATGCTTATTCGCTTTTCCACGGACTCAAGCGCAGTGTCATCTGGTTGGACAGCGACCTACAATGTTATCGCCAATTCTACTCAGGCGTTTGCGCCTCCGACAGCTCTTTCGCCCAATGGACTTGTACTGAGTAATCGTTTTCAATCATTCAATCTACGCTTCAATGCAGAAGTAAATAGCGGCGATTTTATACGACTTCAAATAGCATCGGATTCTCTGTTTACCAATGTTATTTCGAGGTTCGACTTCGTTGCTGGTGGTTATTACCCCAATCAGTTTAACTATTCCTTCGGATACTCCTTACCCAGCAGTGCCACGCCCGGGAATCGGTATTTCTGGCGTGTCGCGCACACTTCGGACACCGCACTCGCTAACCGTTGGTCGGTGCCGGCAAGTTTTACCCTCGCTCCTCCTTCATGTAGCGGAACAACCACACTAACTGCCAATACTGGCTCAATTACTGACCGCACCGACGGCTTGTCGAATTATACCGATAATCTGGACTGCTCTTGGCTTATTCGTCCTGCGAATGGTGGGCGCATTACGCTGTCTTTCTCGCGTTTCAGCACAGAATCATGCTGTGATGCCGTTACGGTCTATGATGGTGCAACGATAAACTCACAAATATTAGGAACATTTCGTGGTTCGAGCATCCCAGCAGCAATCACCTCAAGTGGCGGTGTCATGCTGGTACGGTTTACGACCGATGGTAGCAGTACAAGCACAGGCTGGGCGGCTTCTTATACAGCCGGCGGGGCAACGCCACCAGACACAACAGCCAGCACAGCACGTGAACTCCGTATTCCGACGGTCTCGGTTGCTCCCGGCTCCATAGCTGTTCCCGTTATGGTTAGTGGCCTGACGGCAGCACAAAATGTCCTTTCTTGCCAGATGACCGTCAGTTTCGATACGACGCGCATTCGTCTGACGGGTGTTACCGTAGCGGGAACGATCGCTGATAGCAGTATCGTCACAGTGAATGTCAGCACACCGGGGCGCTTAGTTTTCACGCTCTTCCGTGCACGTCCTTTTAGTGGCAATGGTGTCTTTTTAAATCTGATTGGCACAACGGTCGTTTCCGCCGGACAGACATCGGTGGGAATCTCTAATGCAGTTCTCAATGAAGGGTCGCCCAGCGTCAGCGCCTCTGGTGGCACGGTAACCATTGGTGGTTTCTTGTGCGGAGATGTGTCTAGAAACGGCACAATCACTGCTCTTGATGCATCTCTTGTGGCAGAACACGCTATTGGTTTACGCCGATTAACGGGCGATTCATTGCGTGCTGCGGATGTGTCGGGTAATCGCCAAGTAACCGGATACGATGCCGCCTTGATTGCTCAGTTCGCTGTCGGCTTGGTCAGTTCATTCCCGAATGGTTGCCCGACTCTTCTGGCTTTAGCATCAATTCTTAAAGAAGGGCAAACAGCATCACTCACGTCCGATAATCCTCTAACGTTAAGTATTGAGACTCCGCGCCAGCAAAGCGGTCGTCGGTACTCAATTCCAATTCGCCTGACCAATACTCACGCTACCGATATTCGGGCATATTCTTTTTCCCTACGGTACGACCCCAGCATCGTCAATATTACGGCGACGGCTCTTGATGAAACCCTTTCCGCAGGAGGAACGCTCATTCTGAATACTACTGAGGCAGGGATTGTACGTGGTGTCTATTTCAATACTCGCGGTTTTTCTGCAAGCGGAACATTGCTCAACATCCTTGCCGATGGTCAATCGTCTGGATCAAGTACGTTGACGCTCGAAAATACGATGGTCAATGAAGGCAGCCCAACAGTAAGGGTGCAAAATGGTGCCATCACTGTACAACAAGTTACAAGCGTTCGTTCGCAATTGGAGCAAAACTCTCCGGCTTCACTTTCGGCTTTCCCAACTCCGGCGACAGATATGGTCAACTTCTCGTTATCGCTTACCAAAGCAATCCCTGCTACACTTGTCATATCCACGATGCTTGGGCAAGAAGTAGCTCGTGTTCACGATGGCAACTTATCCACAGGAAGCCATCAATTTACATGGAACGTACAGAATTTGCCTAGCGGCGTGTATGTTGCTTCTCTTCAATCCGCTGGAACACGGTTGAATAGTGTGTTGGTGCAGATTGTGCGCTAAATTCTGAGTTTGGCTTTACACCTGCTTTTTTCTTGTCAGCCCCGGCTTTCCCTTGTGAAAAGCTGGGGTTGTTGTTTGTTGGGGGGGATCCCACAATTTTCCCCCTTGCTCAGAAGCACGGGTAAAGACTTGGAGAAAATTTCAGAGATGGGCAAGGAAATTTTTGGCGGATAATGATGATAAAACGCTCCCATTTAATCCCGTACCAATGCTGGCAAATTCGGATTATTATTGATTTCCGGCTGCACAATCGGCAGATAGCGCCACGTATCGGGGCGCAAATGCCACCGATTCAAACGGCGCTGGTCGATCAACCGCAACCCCGTTAAAAAGAGTTCTTTCTCGCGCTCTGCTGCGATGAGGTCAAGCGTTGCAACCGTTCCGGCAGCCAAAGCGCGAAGCCCCGGATACGACGTGCGAACAGTATTGATGCGGTTCAGAGCCGAGGTTGTATTATTCATCAAGCGTAATTCACATTCGGCAAGCATGAGTTCTGTTTCCTGCCATGACAAAAATGGTATGGGGGAGTCTTGTGCCGGATATTTTGTCTGGATGTAAAACGTGAAGCCAGAGCGTGTCGTTGGACCGCGCAAGCGCAAACGCACCGAATCAAGGGGGTCTTGGCGGAGATAAAGCGTATCGAAGCGTCGCGCTGGAAGATAGACATTGCGCCCCAACCCCGCATTCAACCAGAGTTGGTTGGATAATTGCAGGTTGTACAGCGCTTGAAACACGGCATCACCTCTGCGAAGACCATTTTGTGCGGCTTCCAATGCTTTATCAAAACGTCCTTCCATCAAGTGAATACGCGCCGAAAGCGATTGCAAAAGCCGCGTCTCGTAAGGCGACGTGGTGTTTTGTGCGGCTCGTGCGAACTTTGCCAATGCAGAATCGTTCATGGCAGAAGATGGGATAAATGCGCCGTTGTCAATCACACCGCCGCCTTGTTGCTTATTGATACCGATATATGCGGCATAGAAATACCGTGCTATCGCACCATGAAAATTTGCTTGAAAGAGCATACGCCGTTTCGCTGAATCCCGCGCAAATACTATCGTTTCGGCACGTACCGCTAAATCGTCTGAATGAAAACGATAGCGCCCCAAGCGGTTCTGTGCGCCGATGAGCGTCGTATTGGAGCGGTCAATGGTAAGTGCATTATC
>JAAFHM010000625.1 GCA_013298375.1 Ignavibacteria bacterium
TCCGGCGCTCTTTTCGGATGTGGAAGAAGTAGCGAATCACATTGACCACGTTGTGAAATTGGTGGGGGTGGATTACGTCGGCTTTGGTTCGGACTTCGATGGTGTTGGGAACTCGCTTCCAACGGGGCTGAAGGATGTTTCGCAGTATCCAAATCTCATTTTTGCCCTTCTGAAGCGTGGTTACACGGAAAACGATATTGCGAAGATTTGCTACAAAAATACGTTTCGTGTCTGGCGAGAAGTGGAGCGGGTTGCGAAGGGTCAGGGTAGGTAATCGCAGACGGATAGTTGTCCTATGAGCTAGGAAGCAGTAAATAGCAAAAAGAACGAGAGTTCGGCTTCATGCTCGAACTCTCGTTCTTTTTATCAGGCAAATTCTAGTTGCTCGGCGCAGCGACACGTTTTTTTCTGCCAAAGCGCTGGAAGAACGTGACAATTGGGTCGCGTAGTGCCAGCATCGCAATCGTCGCAAAACTGGCGACAATCGCCATGAACCACAAAATAACCGCATCATAAATTGCTGTGGGAACAGCCTTAAACCAAGGATTCAAGCTGCTTAATCCCGGAATTGATTTCGTCGAAACCAAAAGCGGATAGTTCCACCAGCTAATATCAACGTCAATGTCCGTACCGCGCACCGCATCAGCATGGGCGGCTGCTTCGGGTGTGCCGTGTTGAATGCCTTTTTGTTGTGCCACTTTCAGGTCGTGGTAGGTGTCGTTGGCGATACGCACTTCGCGGGCAATTTCTTGATTACCATAATTCTTTTGTGAAGCCGCACGGTGCAAGTCCAGAAGCGAGTCCGTGCGCTGTTTCAGCACTTGGAAATCTTGCAAATCCAACTCCGTTTTTTGCAGACGGTCGTTTAGAGAAGCAACGCGGGCGACGTAGTTCAAACTATCGGTTTTGATTTTGTTATCGAAATATGCAATAGCATTGGTGCGCTCTACGCCAGCGCGGTCGAACTCTGCATAAAATGAGAGTGTTTTCTGTGCTTCTTTTTGCAAATCTTGAATTTGCTTTTTGAGCGCTTCGGGGTTGCCGGCGCTCTTTTTGACCATAGCGCGGTTTGCTTCGATTGCCGAATCCAGTGAGGATTTACTTTTTTGCATCTCTGCTAAACGTGCTTGATTAGCAACAATTTTCTGGTCAAGTTCTGCGATTTTTGCCGTGCGGGCGGTGGTATCGGCGATGTACTGCGCTTCATAGCCCGTGACAAGCGAATCACGCTCTTTTTCGATAGCATCAGCGAGGTCGGAAAGAATCGTGCCGCGTAGCAATCGCCGTTGGAGCGCATCGGCTTTGGGTTGGAAGCTGTTGTAAGAATATTGCAACGCTACCAAACCTTCATACGCCCAGCGCGAGGGAACAACTTGGCAAATTTCCGGTACTTCGCGCTTTTTGTTAAATTTGAGGTGATCCATCTGGCTATATGGAATCAGCGCTCCGGCAAAAATAATCTGTGGAATCAGCAACAGAGGAACGATGTTAAACGCAGCTTTGGAGGACAAATTCGGAATCGCCGAGATAAGCAAGCCAATAGCAATGCCGTTGAACGAGACGATAGTCATAAAACCGAGATATTCTAAATACAACTCTTTCATGCCTAAAATCGGGAACGAAACGGCAAGGAAGAGCGCATTTTGTACCACACAGAAGACAAAAAGCGTCAAAAATTTCGAGGCGTAATAGGCGGTATTTCTGATGTTGAGCATTCGTTCTCGGAGCAGAATTGCTGCGTCCTTGATGATTTCGTCCACGCTATTGGTCATAGCGAGGAACATCGCAATAATCGTTCCCAAGAAGATATAGACGCGCAAATTGTCATTTTGGAAAAGGTTGTACTCCGCCGTTGCGCTAGGCAGAAGCCGTAGAATCAGTGCGACGGCGACTGCTAATATCGGTGCTTCGAGGAAGGTGATAAGCAGGTTTGAGCGGTCGCGGACTTTGTTTTTGAAATTACGCTGAAGCAGATTCACGAATTGCCGCCATTTGTCGGAAAGCGTGTATTCACGCGCCGGAGGAAGCGGTACGCGGTTTGCGTCCTCGACCGTGATGCGTTTGACGCTGTTGCGATATTCCAAAAAGCGATCTTTCCAATAGTCCGGCGAATACTTGCGCTGGGGAAGCGGCACGCCGTCAATGTCTCGGAGTGGCTCTTCGAGGACTTCCAAGAGCAGATCCGGCTCGGTATTTTCCACAAACGGGCGCTGCGATGCGACGGTGATAACATCGAACTGTTCGCCGCCCAGCGAATCGCCTTGGAACAAGCTGGAATGCGCCTTGAAGTAGGCGAGAGCCATCATTGAATCGCCATAAAACGCCATTTTGCCGCCCTTGTCGAGAAAGAGCGTTTTGTCGAACATCTTGTAAATTTTGGAACTTGGCTGGTGAATCACCACAAACACGATTTTCCCTTGCAAACTCAGACGGCGGAGCAGTTCAACAATCTTTTCGGAGTCTTTCGACGACAAACCCGATGTTGGTTCGTCCAGAAAATAGACATCTGCGCCGGAAAGCAGTTCCAATCCAATATTAAGGCGTTTGCGCTGACCGCCCGACAAGGTGCGCTGTGTGGGGCTTCCCGCCGGAATATCGCGCTTGTCGGCAAGGTCGATGTCAATCAAAACACCTTCAACGAGATCGCTAATTTCTTTGTCCGATTTGCGCGGATAGCGGAGTTTGCCGTTGTAGAAAAGATTTTCAAAAACGGTCAAATTCTCGAAGAGCAAGTCGTCTTGAGGCACGTAGCCCAAGTGGTCGCGGAGCGAAGGGTAGAGTTTGTGCAGGTTGTAGGCATTGAGTTCCACCGTGCCATGCGTGGGCTTGTTGTAGCCGTTGATGATATTGAGCAGTGTGGATTTGCCGCAGCCCGATGGTCCCATGACGGCAACAAGGTCGCCGTAGTCAATT
>JAAFHM010000482.1 GCA_013298375.1 Ignavibacteria bacterium
ATGTCAATTATTTGACCCTTATGCGTGATGCGGCAGACAGAGTATTTTATCCCATATTTTTCTTTGTGAGCTTTGTTGCGCTGCTTGTAGCCAAGCCCATCGGCACACGCCGCATTGCGCAGAGTGCGGCAATGGCAAAAAATGGTTTGAGCATTCTTGGGCTTTGTCTGTGTTCGTATGCTCTGTGGCATGGGAATGCATCGGTTATGAGCTATTATCGTAATATCACTGAGGAAATTCGCGGTGGCGAAGACCGTTTCCGGCAAGCAGTCAAAGAGCTAAAGCCGAAAAAAGAAAATCTATATGTGATTTGGGCATATGGATTACCCTTTCGAGATATGCCGCCGTTCTGTGACTTGTCGGTATTCAATAATTTCCACGCCCTCTGGCTCATGTGGGCGCAACGCACCCCGACAACGAAGCAGTTACTAGATTCTTATGGTATTCAGGATATTTACAAAGCACTTTCTTCTCAGAAAAATGTTATGCTCGTTGTCTCGTTGAATCAAGTAACTAATCCTGCTTTAATATACTCATCACGATTCATAGAATTTGTGAGTGCGCACTACCAGAGAAAAATTACAGATCAAGACATTTATCACTACTTTATTACCAATGTTAACGAACGTACACGTGGTAATCCTTATACAACATTCTTAACAGTGAGTTTTGCAGCACAGCAATTAGAACGGAATCAAGAGTCGGAGAAAAATATGAAGGATAAATGATGAAATAGAGTGCCGCAAATTCATCGCTTGGGTAGCGCTCGGCATCAAGGAGTGAGGTAAACAAGACCTCTTCTTCGCCAGTGGGCAAAACAACAAGAATACACCGAATAGTGATGGTTTCTGGCAGCCCTACTAAAGCCTACATTGCTGCTCGTTTGTACTATGGCATTGCAACAGTTCGGATAGCGGATTTGTCGGGGCTTTTTCGGGCAAGTGCTTGAAACTCGGAATACATGGACTTCGGTGCACGGGTGAGGAATTGCCGTCCTTGTTGGAAACACGTCGCCATGTACTGATCGGAAGCGAAGCCTCTATCGGTAATGATAAGGTCATCGGCGCGAAGGTCGGCAATCATGGACTATTGCTTCTAGGGCTTCATCACTGGCGCAGGCTTGAAACGGGCATCAACGGCAAGATGGTTCAAGAGGTCGTAGCTGACAACCGCCAATGCGCCCGGACGGGTTTGCCCGTAATATGGGTGCCAGGGTTTGTGCCTATCGGCAATCTTGAAGGAGCGACCGCCGAAAACCGCAAGTAATTCGGGGGCATCGGGCAGAACCAGATCGGTTCCGTCAACGCCTATCAAGCGCAACCCACGCCAATACTGCGGTTTGACCTCATCGTCATCATCGGGCGGAGCATAGAATGTCGGCAAGAGCAGTTCCTGATTCAGAGCCATGAATGCGGTATGCGTCAACTTTGCCCGCGCTTGACTATAGGCGCTGGCACTGACGGCTCCACCGTCAAAACACGCTGTAATACACGCTGTGCCTCGTTCAAGCGGCTTTGCAATGACTCAAGGCTTCGCGTCAAGCCAAGCAGAATCATTCGGCTCAACGGGAGTTTGCGCTTCCGCATACAATCGTTCTCGCTCTTGCGATGGCGGCGCAGAAATTCTATCGAATCAAGAATGCGGCGCATCTGTTCCAAAAAAATATTTTTTTCATATTCAAAAATAACAATTTACGCTTAACTTAATGACATTGAGTATCAGTATCTTCTGTAATGGCGGAAACGTAGTCGGTGCGGTACATACAAGAAATCAATACGATAAAGATTGTTGGTTTGACTCTGCAAAATAACGAAATTATTATCAAAACGGTATAATTACTAAATATACAAAGATTGTATGCGTAGTCATTAACTTAAATTGGTATTACAGTGTTCCTTGTTCGATATGCCTAATTCCTCTCGCTTATCACGATTATTCCGCTCGCTCGCTCTGCTCTTGACAAGTATTAGTGCGCTCTTGACGGTGCCAACGCATCAGAGGCTCTCGGCACAAACTCTTCTACACGTATCGCCCACTCAAACCGATTACAATCTCAATAATGCTCTTGATATTTTGGAAGATAAAACCGGAGCATTGGCATTTGCCGATGTGCGCTCAAGCACGATGGCAAGCGCCTTCAGGCGTTATACTGGTACAAGCGACCCCAACTATGGACATACTGCATCGGTCTTTTGGGTGCGGGTAAGTTTGCTCTTGCCGCCGCCGACACGTGCCGGAGAACCGCATCACGACTGGTTTCTGGAAATTGCTTACCCCCAACTCGACGATATTCGCTTTTTTGAGCCGGACATTGCCGAACAATCTGGCGCACAAACCGATTCAACACGTTATTCTGTGAGGCTTTCAGGCGATATGCTGCCTTTTTCTGCCCGCGATATTTCGTACCGGATGCCGACCTTCCGGCTCAATATGCCGGAAACACTTGACAGCACGGCGTTTCGCAAGCCCATTGTGTATTATTTTCGCTTTGCCTCGCAAGGCTCCATGACGTTTCCGATGCTGCTGCGCACCCAAGAATCATTAAGCCGTCATATCGTGAACGAGCAGTTTCTCTTAGGAATGTTTTATGGGGTTTTGGCAATTATGATTGCCTATAACCTCTTCGTGTATTTCTCGTTACGCGATATTAGCTATTTGTACTATGTTTCCTATATCGCCGTTTACGGATTGTTTTTGTTTATCTGGAATGGCTTGGCGTTTCAGTATTTGTGGGCAGAGTCTCCCGTCTGGCACAATCGCTCAATGATCGTGTTTATGGGTTTGTCAGGGTTGACGGTATTTCGCTTTTCGCAAAGCTATTTAGATACAAGCCACATCACACCAAGAGCGCATCGGTTTATGAATGTGATGATGCTGTATTTTCTTGTGGGCATTGTCCTCGCATTTTTCCTGCCCTACGGCGTGGCAATTCGCATTATGTATGGCGGTCCGATTTTCACTCTGCCCATTATTTTGACGGTTTCGGTGATTTGTATTCGCAAGGGCTATCGTCCGGCGCGATATTTCCTTGTTGCATGGATATTACTGCTGACCTCAATTATGATGGCGGCATTGCGCAATCTCAATCTTTTGCCAAGCGGGGCGCTGACAATTTATGGTTTGCAAATCGGCTCGGCATTAGAGATTTTCCTGTTGTCGTTGGGCTTGGCAGACCGCATCAATATTATCAAGCAGGAGAAAAAAGTCGCGCAAGATGCAGCGCTCAAAAGCACGGAATTGCTTATCGAAACGCTTCGGCAGAACGAGCAGGAATTGGAAGGAAAAGTCCGCGAGCGCACTGCCGCGCTTCAAGACGCAAATGAGGAAATATCCCGCCAACTGGAGATTCAATCCGAACAAGCGCGAGAAATCGAACTTGCCAATACTACGTTGCAAGAGCAGAATTTGATTATCGAACAAGAGCGCGAAAACTCGCAAAACCTGTTGCTCAACATTCTGCCAAGCAGCATCGCCGCAAGGCTCATGGCTGGAGAACAACTTATTGCCGACCGATTTAATAATGTTACGGTCATATTTGCTGATATTGTCGGTTTTACGCGGCTCTCGGCTACCGTCGAGCCGGAAGAATTGGTGGGGCTTTTGGATACCGTTTTTTCGGAATTTGACGCAATTTCGGAGCGCTGTGGGATGGAGAAAATCAAGACCATTGGCGATTGCTACATGGCAGTAAGCGGCTTGCCGACAGCACAGGATAATCACGCCCAACGCGCCACCGAAGCCGCTCTTGCGATGATGACGGCTATCGCTGACCTTAATGCTATGTTCGACTTGGGCTTAGAGATGCGGATTGGTCTGCATTGCGGTACAGTCGTGGCGGGAGTTATCGGCAAACGAAAATTTGCTTACGATCTCTGGAGCGACACGGTAAACACCGCAAGCCGCATGGAATCACGCGGCG
>JAAFHM010000207.1 GCA_013298375.1 Ignavibacteria bacterium
CCAAGTTCTTTGAGTGTTGCTGGCACATATGCTGTCCAAGTTGTTCAAAATGGTAGTACCATATTTGCTGGAATTTTGAGCATGATACCAGAAATTGCCATTTTTGCTCCAGCTATTTCAAACATATTTCCACCCTACTTGCGTGAAAGCGGCATTATGACGATTACAGGGGTTAATTTCTCAACTCAGGCAGTTGTAAGGCTTGATACAACAGTTCTCCCAATCGTAAGCGTTTCTCCAACACAAATTATGTTAGCATTTCCTCCTTTTTTGGGCTATCGAATTCCAACCATGATAATTTCAGTCACAAATCCAGATGGACAAAGTGCGATACGAGACTTTGGCGGAATTATTATTGACCCCAACGACCTACAGCTACTACCCGCCATTTCCAGAGTATCACCGAACAATCTTGGTTTGGAAAACTCTGCCATAACTCTTACTATTACTGGCTTTAATTTTTCAACTCAAGCTATTGTACGACTTGGTGCCACTGTGCTGGAAATTCGGAGTATAAGCTCCACTCGCATTGTTGCTCACGTTCCACCTATTCCAGCTGGGAATTATTTGTTATCAGTGACTAATCCTAATGGTTACGCTGCAGATCAGTTTTGGGGTATCATTGTTGGAGTTAAAAACCTTGACCTTTCTACCACCCTCTTCCCCAACCCCGCCACAACCGCTCTAACGCTCGAAACCACGCTCGACCGTGCATCTACGCTTGTTCTGGCGGTGCGCAATATCTTGGGGGAACTGGTGTTGGAAGAGCGCCGCGACGCGGCTTCTGGGCGATTCACCGCGACGCTGGATGTTAGCGCACTTGCAAGCGGCGTATACCTGCTGGAAGCCAGTAATGGTGCGGCGCGGTGGTCACAAAAATTTGTCAAATATTAACCAAACACCCCCAAACCCATGAAACAAACTGTTACCATGTACACCGACGGTGCGTGTAGCGGCAATCCCGGTCCGGGCGGCTTCGGCGCTATTCTCATTGCCGGGCAGCACCGCAAAGAACTTTCTGGCGGGTACCGCAAAACAACCAATAATCGTATGGAACTTCTGGGCGCTATTACGGGGCTGGAAGCGCTCACACGCCCATGCAGAGTGCTTCTGCACACGGATTCGTCATACATCGTGAACGCCGTCAACAAAGGCTGGGCAGTGCGCTGGCGCTCTCAAGGCTGGATGCGGAACAAAAAAGAGGCTGCCGAAAATCCCGATTTGTGGGAACGGCTTTTGGCGCTTTTGGAGAAACACGATGTTGAATTTATCTGGGTGCGCGGTCATGCGGGCAATGCGGAAAACGAATGCGCCGACCGTTTGGCGGTAGCTGCCTCGCAAGCGCATGATAGAGCGGTGGACGAGGAGTATGAGCGGCGGAATGGATAAATTCTTACCGCGCAATTTTTGAGCAAGAATTTAACTTGGTCTCCGAGCGTTCAAATATGCCGTATATGCCTTCAAATTGTGTGCAGCCGCTTCTTCAAGCATGGTTGCGCCGCGTGCGGTCTCACCGCCAGCGCTCACGATAATGCCCGCATGATACCGCAAGACAGGATTCATGCTGTTCAGACGAAGCATCTGCCCCACAAGCGGCATTGCTTCTTGCGTTCTGCCGTTTTTGTGCAAAGCGTACGCATATGTGTCGAGCGCGTCAATATTGCCCGGACGACGCTTGTATTCTGCTTCGGCGCGTTGTAATGCCTCAGGAAGATTGATAGAATGATTCAAACAAAATGCCGCATATTCGCGGTCAACGTTCCAGCCTTCCTGTTCGTGCTGCCGGAATGCCTCCAATGCTTTCATTTGCATCTCTTCGGCAGATTTTTTTTCGCCCATCGACAAATACACATCCGCAATCTGCTCAATAAACGTATGCTCCGGCGTTGTCTGCAAGGCGCTCACAAGCATTTCCACTGCTTTGAAGGGTTCGCCTTTCATTGCCTGAATACGCGCCAAACCGCTCAAAGCAAAGGGATAGTTGGGGCGCTCTTCCAAAATTCCCCTGAAAACCCTGTCTGCCTCAGGCACGGCGTTTTTTTGCAAGAGCAAGATACCCGCATTGTACAGCACCCATGCCCGATTTTCCTGCCCGCGCACACCTGCATCTGCCGCAAGCCGCATGGCTTCTATTGCACCATCCAAATCACCGTGCAGTTCCCGCAAATACGACACCCGCGAATAGGAGCGCAAATCAGGGCGCGTTGCGGTCATCTTGTCCGCCGCTTTGACGGCGCGGTCGTAGTCGCCCAGTTCCGTGAGCGCATCGCAGAGAACGCCGTAGGCAGCCGAATTGTACGGATTTTGCGCCACGCAGCGTTCCGCCAGCGCAAGTGCGGGAGCGAACTGGTGTAGCGTCAGCAGCAACGTGGCTTGGGTAAGCATGGCATTCATGTCATTCGGAGCAAGGCGCAGTGCGCTTTCCAGCAAGATTCGTGCTTTCGGAATGTATTCGTGATGATTTCCCGTGACGCGGGCTTCTTGCATAAAAAGTTGTGCTAATTCAATATAATTTTTCGCAACATCAGGTTTTAAGCGGATCTGCTCGCGGTAATAATCCACACTGCGCTGGGCATTCAAAAATTCGGACGATGGTGATGATTCTCCGGAGCGGCGTGAAATCGTCGGCGGCTCGGTGGCTTGTTTTTTTTGTAAACCGAAATACGTGCCGATTCCGCCGCCAACAATGCCGACAGCAACAATGCCGATAAGAAGAGTTTTATTGATGGACATGAGGTAATACCTTGATTACAAGTACAAAAAAGTGCGACATAAAAACAATACACACAAAGGCTTGGTCGGAGAGGAACAGCTTGAATGCGATGACGCAAGCATAACCCCAAAGAGCCTACGCGAGGAAGCGTGGTCGGCTTGGGTAAAGATACTTTCCAAGCCTCCGTGTGCAGGAAAGCGGTACTCTGCGCACAAGTAGCCGCGATTATTCTACCGATTAACGGATACTTTTTGCGTGGAAATGCGCTGCCCATTCACTTCCAAGCCCAGCAAATACGCACCATTTGGCAGGGTGGATGTTTCCCACTGTATAGTATGCCGACCCGCCAACACTTGTTGGTCTGCCACAACGCCTAGCATTTTGCCTTGAACGTTGTATGCAACGACGCGCACGGCTGAGGTTTTCGTCACAACATATTCCACATTGACGGCTGCCGAAGAAGGGTTCGGATAAACACTCACAATGCTTCCAAGTGGTGCAGATGCTAGTCCGCCAATCGGATCTTCTTTCACTGCCACTATGAGGGGGCTACCGGAAGTCAGGCGTTTCACGTAATCGTAACCACGATGCGGAGCAGGTTCGTAGGGGAAGGTGGTCAGAATTGGCAGGTCGTTTGCCGTCGGACCCGCATTGTAGGTGAGTTCTTTCACGAGTTGTGCTGACGCAAGGTCAGCGTATGCGCCCGACGTAGCATCGTCAAACCCAAGTCCTACTGCCGCAAGCACAAGTCCACCGACGGCTTGTAGCTCAATCGTTGTCACGTCATCTTCCAAACGGCGACCATTCGGAAAACCGTCCATATGGGGAATAGCTTCAAGATTGCGATTCGTGTTGAACGGTGCAGCCGTCAAGCCGATTGCTGCTGCACGAATCAAGCCCATGCGAGCATTGGTGCGGAACTCCGCCGTTGAGCGGTCTGTGACGGGCGTAGCCATATTCAAACGGAGCATATCGCCGCCATAGAGTTTGCCATCGGCTGCTTGCGTCAGGGGCAGGAAGTTGTGAATAAAGGGCTTTCCGGCACTGAGCGGACCACCGGTTTTGCCCGTTGCAAGTTGGTATGGAATCACATTCGGCACGCCGAAATAGAAAATTGGGAAAATATCAATCAAGCGCGGTCTGCCCGCCGCGACTAATCCCGGCTGCAAGGGAACAGCAACAGCAGTACCGGTAAAATTAGGCACAGTCGCAAGTTTGGTGAGTGCAAATGCACCGTCTTTGCCGTTGCGAAAGTCGAATCCGGGCGTGGTATAGGTTGGTATTGTGCCGATAGCTGGATACGACCGAGATTGTACACGGAGATTGGCAAGTGCTGGCACTGCGCCGCCGAATTTGCTATCGTCCATGTACAGCGCGAGTTCGGGGTTAGCAAAATACTCCACAAAGTCCTGTTCATCGGTGCTGTAGGGCGTAACGGCATTCCAACGGTCTTTCGCGCCGATAGGAATAACCGCCTCATTCGCCAGTGGCATTCCTAGGCGTGAGACCTGTACCCATGCGCCGCTATACGTTGGCTTGTCGCCTTTGGGCGAAAGCGTTTGAATTTGCGGACGCGCCGCCGAAGCCCACACGCCAATCACGTAGTCACCGTCCAGTGCATTCGCGGCTTGGCTGACGGGTTTGCGGTCTTTTTGCAGCATTTCGATAGGAATTTGCAAACAAATAGCGTGCGTATTGAAGCCAGCGACGGCATCACGCGCATTTGCAGGGTCGTTTGCATCATTGCCAAATTTTGTGCGGGTTTGCCCAAGGTCGAAAATTCCACCTAAGTCCACGAAAAAGGCATCATCACGAGGTCCGCAAAATACGGTCTCCCCTGAAGTTGCTGTTGCAACGGCAGCTTGGGCGATAGAGGCATAGCTCGCACCTTTGCCCGCCGCACCGTCAATGGAACGAGGTCCGATATTGTTTGGGGGAACAACGCCATTTTGCACAACGGCGGTAAAGGTTCTGCCGCCATCGGTGCTTTTTTCGCAGGTGTAGGTTGTTTTCAGGTTTTCCTTGCCAAGGCGGATATTGAAGAACGTTGTGGGGTCTTCATTGACCTGCCGAAAGGTGAAACGGTAGGTAATATCATCAGTTGCAGCCCCTAATGCAGCAACGGACGTTTTGTTTTTGACGTGAATTTCGTAGCGAATATTTTCCCCAAAGGTTGCATAATTCGGACCGCCTTCGGGCAGTTCGAGTGGAATATAATTCGCAATAATCGTTACCGTGTTCGGTTTGTCGGGTGAACGAAAGGCGTACAGGTCGGTATTATCGGCAAGGGGGTCGTTGCTGATAAGGGGCGCGTCGCGGTGGCTGGATGCGCCAACGGGGGTTGGGCGGCTCGTTACAAGATAGCCTGCCACAACCGTTGCTACAAGCGTAGCAAGGATGAAAAAACGCTTCATGGAAAAACTCCGGGTTGAGAATTGTAGGCGCTGTTCCTCTCCATCGCTTTACTGCTCATCACCGGTGTATAGTGTCAAATACGTTGGTTCTTTTGCTTTGGATGTATCGAGAGTAAAATTTTTACTCATACCGAATGTACATTGCCTTTGCAAAAGACGTTTAGGAACATCAGCGAAACAAGTCATTCAATGTTATCCACGAATCGCACGAATGAACACGAATCAAGAGCCTTGATAGTAGAGTTTCATTCGTGAAGATTTGTGTGATTCGTGGAAAAAAATATTACGAGTTATTTCACTTGCGGTCCTTAGAGCTTTTTCGACCGCCGCTCAAGCACAATAATGATCCCCCACGCCAGCATCCATACCACGCCATTGATGAGAGAAAATCGAACATCGGGCAATATTTCCCGCATCGTGTAATAACCACAGTTGAGAACAACGTGAAACAGTGCTGCTAAGACGAGATTGTACCGTGTTCCGCCAAGCAAATGCGCCATAACCCCCGATGCGCCAACGCCAAAGAGTAGGAACAGTGCAACATACAGCGCACCATTTTGATAATTCCCGATGTGCCACAGTCCCCAAAGAGTACCAATCACGAGAACAGCAAGAACGCTACTTTTGCGGTCATGTACAAGGCGTTGCGAGTATGCTCGCCAACCTAATTCTTCCCCAAACGCGCCCAGCAGCATACCACTTAAAACAAGCGGTAAGGCGCTTAATTCAGGTATTCGTGGTGCATTCGGCGCAATAAACGTGCGGCAAAGGAGGAAAATAATAACCATCATGCCCATCGGTACAAACACCACCAATGCAATGTTTTTGAGGGAAATGCCTTGCAAAGAGAGGCTAATTGAGAAGCGTTCTTTTTTGAAGAAGAGCAGCATACACAGTGCCGCTAGACCGGGCGCAAGTTGCGGTAAAATAACGGTTTCGGGTGTAGTAAAGCCTACGCCTTGTTGCGTTCCGCCGATAAGCACCGTGAAAAAGAGCGTGAGGGCATAGTAGATGCCAACGAGAAGCCAAGTGTTCATGAGGTTTGTGGGGATATGATTGACTAAAATGTGTGAAAACAACAGTAACGAAATTTGGATAGGAATGTTACACAAGGGCAAGTGCATGAGTTGTTGGGCGCGACTAAAAACCTCAATATTCCAAACAATTAAGTTGCAACCCATTGCTCAACAGAACAAGAATTGACGCAGATTTGAAATTTTCATGCGATTACCCCAACAAGAGATCCCTGATGTTTGGCGCACAATAGCAACGGATATTTTACACTGCCTTTTTCTGAATCCATCTCAATCCGCCTCGTCCGTGTTCCAACAATCACGACCCGACCAGTCGCCAGAAAAGTTTCACACCGCGAAAGAATAATTTGCAAAAAACGCTCAAAATACCGTATCTTTCGCCCGCTAACAATGCGCCCGCAGCAACCGTACTGCATCTTGCGCTTCCAATCTCTTTCCTCCCACACTGTTTTTTGTTCAGGAACTTGGCTATGTGGAGTTTTATTCGTCGTATTTCGCTTGTTCAGTGGATTTTTATTGCGCTAATTTTGGGTATTATTTTTGGCGCAAATTTCCCGGAAGCCGCTTCCAATCTCAAAATCTTCTCAACGATTTTTCTGAGAATGATTAAATCCATCGTCGCACCGATGATTTTCGGAACGCTCGTTGTCGGCATTGCTGGACACGGCGACGATGTGCGGCGTATTGGGCGTTTGGCATGGCGCTCGTTTCTCTATTTTGAACTTGCTACTACCGTGGCTCTTTTTGTCGGATTAGGTGCAGCACATCTCGTGAAGCCAGGTGTAGGTATTGCACTTGTGGGTTCGGTGAATGAAGCGAAGGAGTTTGCTTCCAAATCCTCGCAAGTCACCTTTTCGGGTGTATTGGAACATATGATTCCACAAAGTTTCTTCGAGGCTGCGGCGCATAATGAGGTGCTGCAAGTCGTTTTTTTCGCAGTTATTTTTGCCATCGCGCTCACACAAGTTAAGCCCAGCCCCGCCAAAGAGACGATTCTGCATTTTTGCGAAGGCTTATCGCAAACGATGTTTAAGTTCACGGCGATAATTATGAATTACGCGCCCATCGGCATTGGTGCGGCGATTGGCTACGTCGTTGGGCAAAGCGGGCTTGGTGTCTTGTGGAATTTAGGTAAGTTGGTACTAACGCTTTATGGTGCGCTGGTTGTGTTTATTGTCGGCGTGCTGATTCCCGTGGCGCTGATAGCACGTATTCCGCTTATGCGCTTTATTCGTGCAGTGAAAGAGCCGGCAGTGATTGCCTTTACGACTGCCTCCAGCGAAGCCGCATTACCTCTTGCAATGCAGAATATGGAGAAATTTGGTGTTCCGCAGCGCATTGTTTCTTTTGTGCTGCCGACGGGGTATTCGTTCAATCTGGACGGTTCAACGCTCTATCTCGCTGTTGCTTCGATGTTCGTTGCCCAAGCCGCCGGAGTGGAGCTTTCGTTTGGAACACAAATGACGATGATGCTTTCGCTGATGGTTACAAGCAAGGGTGTGGCTGCTGTTGCGCGGGCTTCCTTGGTTATTCTCTCGGGAACGCTGGTGCAGTTCGGTCTGCCGCTCGAAGGCATTGCCATTATTCTCGGCGTGGATGCCTTTATGGACATGGCACGGACAACCGTGAATCTCATTGGTAATTGCCTCGCTTCCGCAGTCATGGCGCGGTGGGAAGGCGAGTTAGATATTCCAGCAGAAGAGCCGTCAATGGCATAAAAAACGCCAATGTCAGATGAAAAAAAATGTAACTGGTCAGGTACACCTACCCGTCTATTAGATTGCAAAAAAGATAAAAACAGTATTTTGGATACTGAATTCACGAAATTCTCATAGAGAAACCAAACACAAGCCGAATAAAGTCTAACTTCCCGTCTGTACGTTCAAGTACC
>JAAFHM010000230.1 GCA_013298375.1 Ignavibacteria bacterium
ATTTGAAAAAAGCGCTCAAACTCACTGATGAGCAGGTCGGCAAAATTCAGCCCATTATTCTCAAAGGCGCACAGGCAGGACAGAAAATTTTCGAGGAGAAAAAAGGCGACCGCAAAGCTATTGCCGAAGCAATGAAAAGCACTATGGAAGCCACTGATAGCGAAATAAACGCTCTGCTGACAGCAGACCAACAGAAAAAGTTCGACGAAATGCGCGGCAAAAGAAAAGCAAAGATGGAAGAGCGTATGAACAAACGCAAAGAGAATAAAGAGGGCAAATAACCCTGATTCCTAGCTAATCTGAAGCAATCTCTTCGCCAAAACCCTGTGAAAAGCGGCTTCGGCGGAGAGATTTTTTTCTGCATTGTTTCTCGTTTGGGTGCATGAAACCTTTTGCGTACTTTTGCGTTCTAATTCTGCGATATGAGTTCACAAATTCTGTTTTTATTTAATTTTTTGGAGTTATTTCCAATGATGTTTTCCACACTTAAACGCGCTGCTTTAGTCAGCGTATCGGCTTTCGCTCTTGCCACCACAAGCCTTTCGGCACAAACGGTTGATGAGATTATTACCAAAATCAACGACGCTTCGGGCGGCGAAAAAGCACAACGGGCGGTGAAATCCCAAGAAATGCAGATAGAGATGATTGTTAATGGCGGGGCTGTTAAAATTCCGGTGAGAGTTATTCAGCAACGTCCAGCATTTGTGTATTCTGAAGGCACCTTCCAAGGAATGACATTCAAAGATGGCTATGATGGCAAATCAGGATGGAGAATTAATCCTTTTGGCGGGCAGATGGATCCTGCGCCGAAAAACGAGGAAGAATTGAAAGAAGCAGAAGAGCAAGCGGATATGGATGGTCCATTCATTGATAGCAAAGCCAAAGGCTACAAAATTGAACTTATGGGCAAAGAAGACCTTGATGGCGAACAGGCATTCAAACTGAAAGTGACCAATAAGCACGGCGATATTAAGTACTACCTCGTTGGTGCTGATAATTATCTGCCAATTAAATTTATCTCCAAGACAAAGAACAAAGAAGGTGGTGAAACAGAAGCGGAAACGTATTTGAGCGATTACAAAAAATTGCCAAATGGTCTTGTCGTTGCCCATACACTGGAGACAAAAATTAAAGGGCAAACCATTCAAACAATGGTAACGAAGTCTGTTGCCTTCGATAAAACTTTTGACGCAGGCATCTTTGCTGCTCCGCCAGCAAAAAAAGCTGATGCAAAAGCTGAAACGAAAAAATAAGACTGCTTGCTTAAAGCAAATATTTCTCGCCGGACGGCTTTGCGCTTATGCAAATCGTCCGGCGAGCCTGTCTTCTGCTCATTTCTCAGAAACTTGCCCGCTCATGTTAAAGGAATGATGCTTCTAAGTAATGTCCACAACCTTAATGAAAAACGTCGGTTGGTACAATGCCATCCGACGTTTTTTGCGTTGTTTCTGCTGGAACGCGCAATAAACCATCAAACATGAATTTTTGTCTATTCCAGGCAATGATGATTTTGCGTATATTGGCAAGCGATTTCCGTTCCCGTCAATATGGTTTTGCATTGGTGCGGTAAATACCACTGCTATTTTCATCTATTCCTTTTTCCCCATGATTACGACATATTTCAAAAACTCGGTCGGTTTGCGCATGATTATCATTGCCGTTCTGACGTTGCTGATGCTTGTTCCGGTGTCGTTTGTTGAAAGTCTGATTTACGAGCGTGAAGCACGGCGGGAGGAAGCAATCAAAGAGGTAAGCAGCAAATGGGGCGATGCACAGACGATTGTGGGTCCGGTACTGGAAATTCCTTACAAAACGATTGTTCGCCAAGAGCGCCAAAACGACAAAGGCGTGGCGACAGTCTTTATGGAAGAAATTACCGATTACATCCATATTTTGCCGGAAAATCTCACCGTGACGACCGTCCTTACGCCAGAGGTACGGTATCGTGGCATTTACGAGGTAATTTTGTATCGTTCTAAAATTGTTATTTCCGGCACATTTTTGACCAATGGCGTGAAAGAATTAGGGATTGATGCCGATAAAATCTTGTGGAAAGAAGCCGGAATATCAGTTGGAATCAGTGATTTGAAAGGGATTAAATCCAGTGTGAAGGTGCGCTATAACAACGTTGACTATGAGGCAAACCCCGGATTGCTCTCCACGCAAGTACTGGAGCAGGGTATCACGATTCGTCCACCAGTCAATACGACCGAAAAAACAGATTTTACGCTTGAACTCGACCTCAACGGCAGCACCACGCTCAGTTTTGCACCCGTCGGACGAGAAACAAGCGTCAGTATTGAAGCCGGATGGGGCAATCCCAGCTTCGTTGGGGCGTATCTTCCTGAAAATCGTGATGTGACGGCGCAGAAATTCAAAGCCGCATGGAAAATTCTCCACCTGAATCGCAATTATCCGCAAGTTTGGGTTGGCAATGCCTACGTTATCAAAGAATCCACCTTTGGCGTAAAACTCATTCCTGCCATTGACGAATATCAAAAAACAATGCGCACGGCAAAATATGCGATTATGTTTTTGGCGCTGACATTTTTGGCGTTTTTCATGGCAGAAGTTATGACGCGGCGCGTGATTCACCCGATTCAATACGTGCTTATTGGGTTGGCGCTGGTGATATTCTACACGCTGTTGCTGTCTATTTCCGAGCAGATGAGTTTCAATCGTGCATACTGGGCGGCAAGCGTGGCGACGATTGCGCTTATCACGCTCTACACGCGAAGTGTGCTGGCGAACAACAAAGCGACCGTCATAATTTTCGGTATTTTGGCGGTGCTGTACGGATTTTTATTTATTATTTTGCAGCTACAAGATTTTGCTTTGCTTTTGGGCAGCGTCGGCTTATTCATCATCCTAGCAGTCGTGATGTATGTGACGCGCAATATTGACTGGTTTGCTATTGGAAAATCTTCTGACGAAAAACCGTTGTCTGAAGCGCCTTCGGCAGAATAGTTTGCTCGTATTGATTACTTCCTCCACTCTCATTTGAGATATTATGCGTATTACCCGTTTTTTGCTTGGCAGTGTTGTTGTATTTGCCTCATCCTTACAGGCTTTTGCACAAGGTTCAACGCCAAAACCCGCGAAATTACTTGACTCCGCGCAGCTCGCCGCGCTTCCCCTCTATAAAACAATCGAGAAAGCCTTTGAAGACCGCGACCAAGTATTTCGGTTGGAATTAGATGTGCATAAAATGAATGAACTTACGCCGAAAATTGCGGAACTCTATAACCTTCAGGAATTGTACATCAACCGCAATAATCTTCGTGGGTTGCCGGGCGCGTTGGGCAATTTATCGAATTTGCAGGTCTTGTACGCACGGCGCAATCGCATTAGCAAACTGCCCGCCGAAATTGGCAAACTGACGAATATGCGAGCATTCGACATCAGCGATAATGAATTGGAGGATATTCCCTCGCTCATTGGCAGCATGACCAATGTACAAACGCTGTATTTAAGCCGGAATTATCTGACCTATATTCCGCCCAGCATTGGTTGGCTGCGGCATTTGAAGGAATTGTATTTGGACAATAATCAAATCGAAACACTTCCGCCCGAAATCGGCAAACTCGCCAGTCTCGTTACGCTTGATTTGACGGGGAACAATTTGACGACGCTTCCACTTGGCATAGAAAAACTGGTTAATCTGAAGGAATTGCGCCTGAGTGGTAACTTATTTTCCGATGTGGAAGTGCAGCGCATCAAAGAACTTTTACCAAATGTGCTTATCAAATGAGGATATCGGTCAGGTATTCCCGTCTTACGCTTTCCGAAGCGTAGAACGGATTTCCCGGAAACTACCGAAAAACTCGTGTGACGGCAGGATGGACATACTCCTCCGCCAATCGCTGCAAATCTGACCGCTTCGGCTTCAGCCCACCAGCGATAATCTCCTGAGGCATAGCAAAAAACAGGCGCGGCACAGCAAAGCGAGGCAATTTCGCCTCGACCAGCCTACGCAAGGGTTCAATGCGGTCTTCGGGGCATTCGGTTGTGTCGGCAAATTGGATAAAAGCAACGGGACGTGCGCCAAATTCACTATCTACTATTGGCACAACGATCGCCTGAACAACGCTTGGATACTCGCATAGCTGGCGTTCAATCGCTTCAGGATGCATATTTTCCCCGCCGGAGATAAACATAGCATCTTTTCTGCCAATGACCTTCAATCGTCCTTCCGCGTCGAATTCGCCCAAATCGTTCGTGCGGAACCAGCCGTTTCCATCAGTAATAGGTGTAATGCCCGTTTCGGTCAACCGCCCCTCAGCGAGTGTTCCCCCACGTACCAGTATTTCACCATCTTCCCCAAGCATAAGTTCTCGGTAGTTGAGAAGTTTACCAGAGGTTTCGAGGTCTGCTCGTGTGGAGTGAGACGTTGTGGTAATTTGCGATGCCATTTCAGTACAACCGTAACTGGTATAGATTCGTAAACCATGCTCCAAAGCCGATTGAATCAAGGTTTGTGGGATAGCACTTCCGCCCAAAAGAATCGCCTTCAAACGCCCCAACTGCCGCACCAGCGCCGCATCCGCGAGTGCATGAAAAAGCTGTGTGGCAACAAACGAGCAGTGCGTAACGGGAAAATGCTCCAACGTGCGCTTCAAACCTTGCACATCGAAAGCACGATACTCTGGAAAAGCAATCGCCGCCCCGCCCACAAGCGCCCGGAACATAATGCTAAATCCCCCAACATGATACATTGGCAGTGCAGCCAACCAGCAATCTCCCGCGCCAAAAGGAATATTTTCCGCCGACCCCACCGCACTGAAATAATGCTGACTGACAGTGTGCAAAATAGCTTTTGGAAGCCCCGTACTACCGGAAGTGCAAAGCACCGTTGCGGCTTGCGCCCCGTCTCGCGGTAATTGGTGGGCTATCGGATGTGCATTCGTGGGGAAATGAATGTTGCTGAGATTGATAAGCGGAATTACACACTCCGAAGCGGCTTCAGAACAGAGATGTACCGTTGTGTCGTCGTGGAGAATAAGGCGAGCATTGGTGAGATGGAGCAAGCCCATAAGCGTAGCGGGCGGGAAACGCGGACTAAGCGGAACGGCAGTCAATCCGGCTTGCAAACACGCAAGCAGCGCGATTGCCATCTGAGGACTATTCGCCGCAACAAGCGCAATGCGGTCTCCGGGACGCGCACCGCGAGAAGCAAGCAATGAAGACATTTCCAAACCATAGCCATAATACGCACGATACGAGCGCTCTTGCCGCTTCCCCGCATCATCCGTCCAATACAAAGCGGGGTGATTGCTGGCAAAAGCGTTGTTGTCGTGGTGTTTCCATTCGAGGTGTTCAGGCATCTGCATTGGTGATTCTTATGGATTTTTCTGCGTCAAACAACAAGATTATCAATCAACCGCGTCGTACCGAGTCGCACTGCCAGAAGCAGCACCACTGCTTGTTCCGACGAAAACTCATCGGGCTGTGCTAGTGTTTCGCTATCGGCGGCGGCGGCATAATCAATCGTGATACCGCTTTGGCGTAGAATTATTGTTTTAAGTGCTTCTTCGAGAACCATTCTGCGCCGCTCACCGCTTTGAATCAGCGTTTTCGCCACTTGCAGCGCTTGAAAAAGAACCGTTGCTTTTTGGCGGTCTTCTGCCGAAAGATAGACATTCCGCGAACTCATTGCCAGTCCGTCGGTTTCGCGGAGTGTCGGACAAATGACGATTTCAAGCGGCATGGCGAGGTCGGAGACCATTTTTTTGACGACCATACATTGCTGATAATCTTTTTGTCCAAAAAATGCCTTGTCTGGCTGCGTAAGATGGAAAAGTTTGGCAACAACCGTCGCAACACCGTCAAAATGCGTCGGGCGGAAAACCCCTTCAAACGGCTCTGTTACGCCGCCGACGGAAATAGTTGTTTGAAAACCATGCGGATATATTTCTTCCGGAGTCGGTGTGAAAAGGACATCGCAACCCGCGCTTTCTGCCAGACGAGTGTCGCGCTCCAAATCACGCGGATAGCGCGTAAAATCTTCGTTAGGGGCAAATTGCAGGGGATTGACAAAAATCGTCGTAATGACCGTATCACTCACCACACGGGCTTCACGGATAAGCGAGGCATGACCTTCATGCAAAAACCCCATCGTCGGCACAACGCCGATTCGCTGCCCCTTCCGGCGGGCTGCCAATACCAAACGTTGCATTGCTTGTGCGGAAGTAATATTTTGCATGGGAAAACTGGTAAAATTTTGAAAAATATGCACTTGGTGGTGTTTGTGCATGAGCTACTGAATGTGTACCACAAAAGTACAATCTTTTTTGACGACAATCCATCGTTTTTTTTTGCTTGGGAACATCAGCGAAACAAGTCATTCAATTTTATCCACGAATCGCACGAATGAACACGAATCAAGAGCCTTGATAGTAGAGTTTCATTCGTGAAGATTTGTGTGATTCGCGGAAAAAAATATTACGAGTTATTTCGCTTGCGGTCTTTGTTGTTTTGAGTGATGAGGGAAAATGCGGACTCGAACGCGATTCTATCTCCTTTTTACCCGCTCTTCTGCATTCTACCCCAAAATGACAACGTTTCACCCCAAACATCTTGTCTCTTCACAAAAACAATACGACATTTGTAGGAGATATTGGCAAGACCTCTCTTTTGCCGCATGGTGCCGCATAGTTACTGCTTCGGTTCCGCTACCCATTGGGGTTATTATTTTCGCTATGCTTCAGATGTAACCTTCGCGTCCCTGCCGGAGAAAATGATGGTGGATAGTTGTTCCACCGCTCACGGCAGGGTGCTTCGGTGTGGTCGCAAATGCTGATTGATGCTTTCTTTTGGCTATTTCTGAGGATTTCCGCAAATTTGCGCCGTCAAAACAATACCTACATTCCCTTCGGAAGCCTCATTCGCACCACTGTTCCCCACAATGTTCCATGAAAACCTTTGCCGCCAATACACGCTTACAAGCCCTTATTCTTGTTCTTTTCTCTATTCTGCTCTACGCCCAAACGCTCCGTTTTGACTATGTGCTGGACGATGGCGAGATGGTGCTACGCCAACCTTCGGTCATCAAAGGTTTGGCGGGCATTCCGGAGATTCTCAGCACTGCCACGACGTTTACCGGAACATTTTCCCCCGACGGGCAGCAAGCAATAGTGCGCTCCACCCAGCAACGAAGCGCATACCGACCGCTTTCACTCATCACCTTTGCCATCGAATACCAGATTGCCGAGAATAGCGCCGCCCTACGCCATGCCACGAATACTCTGCTTTATGCGATGGCGGTACTTGCAGTTTTTGCGGTATTTTTGCCGCTCGGAACGAGTATTTACGCGCTTCTGCCGTTTGTTGCGGCGCTGCTTTTTGCTGCGCACCCGCTTCACACGGAGGTTGTTTGCAATATCAAGAGCCGCGACGAACTTTTGGCGCTGCTCTGCTCCATGACCGCCTTATGGCTTGTGTTGAGATATGTCCAAACGCATGAT
>JAAFHM010000227.1 GCA_013298375.1 Ignavibacteria bacterium
GTAATAGTAAGTGAATTTTGGAGTAGAGATGGTGCAGTAATGACGTTAAAAATTACGGTCGGCTCAGACTCTACGTCTTTACCGAAAAGGGGTTTTTGAACACTAATTTCCAATTCCTCAACATTGGAAGACATTCCAGGTGACTGGCGGACATAATTATCGAATTTTATCAATGCTCGTGCCTGTACTGCACCCTGTTCCTTTCCAGCCGGGACAACAATACTCAAAGCATTGCCGAGTTCATACGCACGCGCCACTGCCGGAAATTCATCACGCATTTTCATCGGTACTTCTCGCTCAACCAGCGCAAATTCACCTTTCGAGGGCAAAGCATTCGTTTTGTTCCCTTGCAGACTTGCTTTGGTGACACGCACTTGCGAAAAATTCAACTCTTTGACTAAAGCGGAAAAATCACGATTTGGCTTCAGATCAGTAAGTACGCCAGAAATAGCAAATTCTTCACCAATAGACTGTGCCTCATCAATTCTCGCGGAAAACCCAGCAACGTGCGTAATATTTGCGGGAAGCACTTTCAGTACCAAATCCAACGTTACTGGCTTTTTCCCAGCCATAACGATTGCTTTGGCACTTTGCCAACCCGTAGCGCGTGCCACAACTGTATTTTCGCCTTGAGGAAGATTAGCGAAAGCAAATTTTCCATTTTCACCCGTAATGACACGCAATACATCATCATAGCCTTGCACCGTAACGGTCGCCCCTGCAAGCGGTTTACCAGAAGCATTTGAAACCGTACCAGAAACCATACCGCCAGGCTTGAGCAGTGCGGTGAGAATATTTGTCGAATCTGCTTCAGAAAGCGATGTAACAAAATCAACTGTTTCTACACCATAACCATTAGCATAAACCGAAAAAGAACGAACATATTGCGGCAATCCCTTCAAAGAGGCAATACCATCGGAAGCGCTTGTTGCAGATGCTGCAGAGTCTTGAGCAACCACAACAGCCCCAACAAGAGGTTTCTTTGTTGCCTCGTCCATAACGCGAACCTTGAGAGCAATATCACGGGTCTCTAAGGTGATAACTTGATTATTGGAAAATGGCACTTCTTTCGTCTTGAACATTGTTCTGCTCGCACGCAGGATTAATGACGAGGCGGAAGAAACTTGCAGAGAGAAGGTGCCATCATCTGCGGTGGTTGCGGTGGTTATCGTGGCAATATCTATAACGGAAACACCCGCAATGGGTGTTCCATTGGCGGATTGAACCTTACCCCGTACAGTAATGGGTGTTTGCAGTTGGAGTGCCGGAATTTCTGCTTCATTGCGCTCGTCAAGCACAACGGTAACAGGCTGTGAAAGATAGGACTGCTTGACGGCTTGCACAACAATCTTCTCGCTTGGCAGTTGGAATGTACGCTTGTTCAGTGTATAGGTGCCAGCCGCTAAAGAAAGTTCGATTGTGCCCGCATTATTCGGCAAATCTACGATAGTTTTCGGAGCAGAGCGGAGCGAAAACGTCCCGTCGAAATCACTTGTTCCCCTAGCGACAACAACGGAAGTGCCTGCTTCGGGAATATAAACCGAGGCGCTTAGTTGAGCCTTATAGACTGGCAGTTTATCAGGAGTCAGTACCTTACCAGTAATAAGTGCTGGAGCGGGTTGAAGAGTATTTGCAAGTTGCAAAATACCAGCACTCTCATGGCGCAAATTACGACGGTTGGCTTCGTACCCTTTTGCCGTAATTTCCACGGTGTAGGCATCTTGTACATTACTAGAAATGAGCAAATCTTGGAGCAATGCCCTACCATTCGGATCTGTATGCGCACGGAACAAGACAGGCCGCCCCTTCATCTGCTCTGCTCCATCGGTATTGCCCTCTCCAGGGAAAGCGAATTCATCCGTGAGTCGCCATGCTCGTACCGTTGCGGCTTTGATTGGCGCTCCATCGGGTGTTTTAATAGACCACAAAAGCTGATAGGTCTTGAGCGGTGCAACAATTGTGATACGTTCTTGGCGATTTGGTGCAATGGAAAAGCCCCGAATCGCCGTATCAATAGCACGACCTTTCACACTGACCTGATAGAAACTTTGCTTGGTGGAAACATCCTTAACGGCAAATTCACCGATGGTATTTGTTCGTGTAGCATTAACTGCTTCTGTAATGTTTCCACGATTTGGTTGCTGTTCAGCCATGACAACATTCACATCGGAAGCAGGCACTTGTTTTTTTGATATTGGAAAAAGATAGCTCACCCTGCCGACAATACTTGCTGCTGGAAAAACATCCGATTTCGGCAAAGGAAGAAGCTGCGGGAGCGGGTTTGATTTGGGTGCGTCTGGCTTCGGTACAGTATTTGGCGTGGGCTGCGGAGGCGTATTTTGCGAAATCTTTGCATTGAGATTCACCGGAGCCGTCCAAATCTCACTCCTGCCATCATTTTCCCCAATGGGCGCACCACTTTCGTCCACTGCTTGCACTTGCCAGACAATTTGCGTAGCATCGGCAAAGGCGCTGAACGGCTCGGCGGTGGCGGGATACGGGAAACTCGTTTGACGAAGGGGTTCGGTTCTGACAAGCGGAATATTGCTTTCGAGTGCTTGGCGCGGAGTTTGGTCGCCCATGATTTTAGCAATCGTCAGAATATACAACGCTGTACGCCCTGTGGAGAACATCACCGGAGTCCATGAGAACATCGGGAACGGCTGGGTGATGGTGTTTTCCTTCATCGGCGCAAGCAAACGGGTAGCTTGCGGAGTTTGAGTACGGTACTGGCGGCAAGGAATCAAACCGGAGAGAGTCTCACCGAGACGCTGTGGGTCAATGAGTTTCACACAAATCTCGTAATCGCCTTCCGGTACACGCCCGGAGCGCAAGACCGCCTGAACGTCCTGCTCGGCAATATTGAGCGACGGACGGTCAAGAAAATCCGTTGCCAAGAGCGTCAGCGAACTCCCGCCCGGCACGGAAAAGGAGCGCGTCTGCTCGTCATTGGTGCTGACGACGATGCGGCTTTGGCGCAGCAGTTTTAAAGAGCCGCTTACTTTGAACTGGACTTCATTTTGGTTAGGATTAATAACCGTTATCATCATCGCATTTGGACTCCGCTCGTAGTCAGATATATACGGCGATTGAAGTGGCTGAACAAGAAGTTGCGCCTGCAAGGGTCTATTTTGCCCGTAAAGCGATTGTGAATACACGCTAAAAAGCAGAAAAAGCGTTGCACAGAGGCAAAAGCACACAGGCGGCAAGAAAGAGGTATATTTTTTCATAGCAGTACCTACAAATTTGATAACGATAAAGAAATGAATATTGGCAATGGGGTGTTACTTGGCTCGGTCAGTCTTCCACCAATTTGGAAGAAATTTGAAGAACGCCGTGAATATAAAGAAAAATCTTTTACAATGGGGTCACCGATTTTTGGGGGGGGGGTGTCTGAATTTTTGAGGGTTGTGTCATATTTCACCCTCAAAATCGAAAAATTGAGGGTAATTTCGGACTGTTTTTTGGCACAAAAAACACCTCTAAATACCTGATAAAATCTATCTTGAAGAGTAATAAATGATGACAAAATTCATTCTGGGCAAAAAAAGTGATTTTTTTTCATTTTTTTTCAAAAAAATCGCTTTTTCCTTCTTTTTAGCACTTCTGGGGTCACGGTGGGTCACGAGAACAGAAAAACCTGACCAGTGTTTTGTTGCTGGTCAGGCTTTTTTTGTAGTGATAATTATTGAATTTCGATAATTCGTTAGATGATGATTATTGGGAGATGCATGATGTGGGGTTGATTGTCGTTCTGACCATTAAAACAATCATAAAGCCACTTCAAACCGTGATTTGGAGCGGCATTTAGTTTTCACAGTTCTTTTGCTTTTCGCTGCTTTTCCAAAATGTATTCAATTCGCACTTTCAGGCTTTTCATTATCCGAAAAATATCGAAAATTTCCTTGTTTGCGCAGGAATAATCCTGACTAATAGCGTATTTCTTGCCTTGCAGCACCATAAAATACCATGTCCGTCCAATCACGTAACAGCCGTACACGGGATGTTTGCTTTCGTTGCGTTGCTGTGCGGCAAGCATAGCAATGAGAGCCTGCCCTTTAGGGTCGCCGTTTGGGTCTGTCCCGCGCTTGTACTCTGCAAGCACGAAAAATGGTTGTTTTGGGTTGCGAAAGCCGCCCGCAATAAGTCCATCAACTTTACCAGAAACTTCGTATTCACCAAGTGTTGCAGCCAAATCGCGTTCCAAAAAATACGAAAACTGCTGCGTAGAAATATCGGAAAAAACGATGAGCGGACTGATAAACTTATTTTCCAACTCTGTTTCGTTCCAATCATCTCCGCCTAACATAAAATTTGCTTGCAGCATTGATAAATACTTGGTTTCATACTCATCGGCTTGATAAGAATAAGAAACAAGTTCGTCCAACTCGTCAAGTTGAAAAACCTGCTCCACCCCAAAAGCCTCTTCAATACTATCAAGCGTCCATTCGCGGAAATTTTTGCTAATCATAGTGTTGCGGGAAAAATATGCGCAAAAAATGTTTCTGCGCTTCTAAATTAACAAAAACCGCGTCAATACTCAATCTTTTCATCATCGTCATTCATAGATCCTATCAACCAATCCTTCTGCAATGCCGATGATGTCTTGGGTTTCAGAGTTTGTCAGAATGATAATGGCTGTTTTTTCACTCGGAATCCTATAAAAAACAGCCCGAAATCCCGGCAACACTCCCGTATGAAACACGATGTCTTTATTGCGATAGCGAGTGATTCTCCAACCGTAGCCATAATAAATCGCTTCGCCGTTCGTACTTTTAGCTGGCGTTTTTACTTTGTCGTTCCACATTTGTTGCAGAGTGTTTTCCGTAAGAATGCTGTTTTGCTGAAGTGCCATTTCCCACTTCAGCATATCGCGTATCGTGGAGACAAACGCACCACTGGGGCGCAAAGCGATGTAGTCTTCTGCGTTCACCAGCGTACCGTTATTGTTCACATATCCGTCTGCCCTGTTCGGAATAATGGATGAAACCGATGTTGTTTGGGTATTCAAAAGACCATTTTTCTTAAACATCATTTCCCTCATGTACACGGCAAATGGCTGCCCGCTTAGTTGTCGGATAATATCCGCCAAGATAAAATAGCTCAAATTACAGTATTGCCATTGTGTTCCCGTCGAGAATACCAATGTATCCTTGTAGGCAGACCGAATCAGCAGAGAATCAGGTTTTTCGAGCATGGCTTCAAAAGCAGGTGATTCTCGCTGGAGACCGGAAGTATGATTGAGCAAATGCCGAATCGTCATCTGTCGCCAATGGCGCGGTGCATCGTTGAAAAATTTATGGAGTGAATCTTGCAGCGATAATCGCTTGCTTTCTACCATCTGCATAATCGCTGTTGCGACCATCTGTTTGCTGACTGAACCCAGTTTGTAGGCAGTGTTTTCAGACGCACGTACGCCATGTTCCACGTTTGCAATACCGTAGCTTCTTGTTATCACAACCTTTCCGTTTTTTACAATTCCAACCGATAGGCTGACAATTTTTTGCTTCGTCATCTGATTTTGTATCGTCGTATCAATAGCGTCTTGTGCAGGTACAAAGCGCGGAACGAGAAGAGCTATCCCCAAAACAAGATATTTCAAAACAAGATGTTTCATGGTTGTGTTCGTTGTGTAATTTTTTTGGGGGAAAATTTTATTTTTTTGTCTGAATCGCGCTTTGTTCTTTCGGTTTGTCCTCGCGGTAAAAGATTTTATTCACAATTTTCCAACCGTCTTTGGTCTTGAGAAGGTTCATAAAATCCACAAACATAAAATCATCATACACCAGTTCAAGCCTTGCTGTTGCTGCATTTCCGAAAAGTTGAATATTCGTAATACGGCAGTTGCGTTTTGCTTTTTCACCCGGTTTCATTCCGGCGACGAAATCTTTCAGGGGGACAATTTTTACGGTATCATTCCGCATATAAATCATCTGCCCATCGGTCATAAATGCCTTCGCAAATGTGGCAGAGTCACGGTTTGTGCCGCCTTCGATGTAGTAATTCAGCGTTTTGGTGATGGCGGCGTATTCGTCGCTTGAGTGTTGTGCAAAAGCGCTATTGGTCGAAAAGCAAGCAATGATGATGCTTGCGAGGGCAAAAAATATTTTCATGTAGATTCAGAAAAAAATGAATAACAAGAGAGAAATTGCTTTGAGAGTAGATTTTTTCCAAGTAAACTGAAAGAGATATTTTCAATTTACTTGGATAATTTGTCGGACTATTTTTCATAAAAGCAAGGAATTATCACGCCTTCAAGGTTTTCAGAACATTTACAAACTGCCGCATTTCCTCCGGCGTTCCCATACTCACGCGGCAAAAACTCCGCTCGCCGACCAAGCCTTCGCGTATGATAATTTTATGCGATTCCATTTGCTTCGCAAAGCCGCCTTGTACCTTGCTTGCAGGGAATTTATCCAACGCAAAGTAAATGATATTAGCAAACGATGGAACGGTAAAAATGCCTTCGCTTTTGCAATACGCCGCAACAATTTCCCGCCCTTCGGCAATTTTTTCCAACGACATCCGCACAAAATCTTGGTCTTTGAGCGAAGCACGTGCCGCCGCCATCGAAACCTGCGAAATCGCATTGCCGCTCCATGCCTGAAGTGCTTGCAATTTTTTGATGGTATCCGCGTGGGCAATACCGTAGCCAACCCGCATTCCTGCTAGTCCATAGACTTTCGAGAAGGAGCGCACTACGATGACGTTCGGATTCTGCGTGGCTAGCGGAATCATACTTGCGTCGGTAATAAAATCGTGATAGACTTCATCCACCACAACGACCGCTTTTTTACTCATTTCTTCGCAGAAAGCGCGTATTTGTGCAGATTCCAGCTTTGTGCCTGTTGGGTTATTCGGATTGCAGAGATAGACAACACTTGTTTTGGAAGAAACTGCACTTACCATTTTTGCCAAATCATGCTGCAAATCCGCATCAACACTTATTTCGACGACATTTGCACCAAGACGCTTTGCGACATCAGGCAGGACGAAAAATGTTGGTTTTGCGGCAACGACCTCTGTTTGCGGTTTGGCAAATGCCAATGCCGCCAAGCCCAGTATTTCTGCACTTCCTGCGCCCATGATGACGTTTTCTGGTGCAACACCGCGAAACGCCGCTATATCTGCCACAAGTGGTTGTACATTTGCATAGCGATTGCCGCGCTGAACGGCTTCCATCATGGCTTCACGAGCTTTGGGGCTGGGTCCGTAGGGATTTTCGTTACTGCCCAGAAGCAGCATTCCGCCTTCTTTTTGGGCAAGTTCACGCGGGGTTGCTAAACACGTTACGGGTGAAGAAACAAGTGGCAATGCACCCGCCAAAGCTGTTCCACCAGCCAGTGAAAGTGAGGTTTGAAGCCATTTGCGGCGGGAAAGAATGTTGTTCATTGGTATTGCTCCAAAAGTGGGAAGTTATTTTTTCGTTGCGTCGTAAAATACGGATTTGCCAGCGAAAGCACGCACAAACGCTCGAAATTCATTGGGTTTGAGAGCGTTCAAAAGTTTCGTGCCTTCGGGCTGAATTTCTTTCATCACGTCAGTAAAACGCTTTTCAATGGCTGCAAACTGCGTAGAATCTGCGTAG
>JAAFHM010000284.1 GCA_013298375.1 Ignavibacteria bacterium
GTTCCTTGCTTTCGATGTACTCCATTCAGTTCTGGCGCTTGTTGTCTCGGTTGTTTTAGTCTTGCTGGTTGTTGTGCAAGCCGTTATCGCGCTTTCATCGCTGTCGGGACGGCATTAAGCATCACCATCAATGTCCGCAAAATCAACTCACGTACTACCCCGTCGGGCGGCTTCTTCGCCGTCCGGCGGGTTTTGCATCTCTAGTCCCCGCTGCTCAACGAACACCGAAACAATCACTATTCAAGACTACTATAATGCTGAATCCCCGCGAACTTGCCCATTCCAAGCGCCTTTTCGTCATTGCTGGTCCCTGCGTGGTCGAATCGAAAGAATGCTTACAAGACGTTGCACGTGTTATGAAGCCGCTTTGTGCCTCGCTGGATGTTCCCTATATTTTCAAAGCATCCTACCGCAAAGCAAACCGCACCAGTGGCGGCTCGTTTGAAAGTTTGGGCGATGAAAAAGCATTGTCGTATCTTGCGGAAATTCGTGCGGAGTTCGATGTTCCCGTGCTGACGGATATTCATTCCGCCGAAGAAGCTGCGCTTGCGGCAAAATATGTGGATGTTCTCCAAATTCCGGCATTTCTTTCGCGCCAAAGCGATATTTTACGGGCGGCAGCAGATACGGGCAAAATTGTCAATATCAAAAAGGGGCAGTTTCTCGCGCCGGACGATATGCAAAAAGCTGTGGAGAAAATTTCTCCATCCGAAAAGCCTTATCCTGTCTGGGTTACGGAGCGTGGCACGAGTTTCGGTTACCATGATTTGGTCGTGGATATGCGCTCTTTGGTGATGATGCGCGATTCGCTGCGCCGCACGGACAATCACCGTATTCCCATCATCTATGACGCAACGCACTCCGTCCAGCAACCCAGTATTGGTGCGCAATCCGGCGGGAAGCGGGAATTTATCGCACCGCTCACGCGGGCAGCCGTCGCGGTTGGTATTGACGGGCTGTTTTTCGAGACGCACCCGAATCCTTCCGAAGCAAAAAGTGATGCCGCAACGCAATTACCTCTTGCCGAAGCAGAACATTTTCTCCGAACTATCGTAGAACTTCACGATACCGTCCAACGCTTGACGGGTAACGCATAAATTCTGTACTTTTTTCGTGACTGGTCAGATATGTTGTCAAAAACATCCACGAATCACACGAATTGGCACGAATCAAGAACAATTTTTTTGAACAATCATTCACTCAAACCTCCTCATTCGTGAGGATTCGTGGGATTCGTGGATAATTTTTCGATACTTGGCTAATTACTTTCTTCTCTTGTTATGCAAATTCATCTTTCCAATACGCTGACGCGCTCGGTCGAACCATTCAAAGCAATTCGTGAGACAGAAAACCTTGTAACAATCTACTCTTGCGGTCCGACGGTTTACAACTACGCTCACATCGGCAATATGCGGGCATTTCTTTTTCCTGACATTTTGCAGCGCGTTCTGCGCGTCGTGGGCGGCTACGATGTGCGCTGGGTGATGAATATTACCGATATTGACGACAAAACTATTCGTGATAGTGCCTTGGGTTCTGCGGCATGGCGCACGGAAATTGGTGAGCAAACCAGCGATCTGAAGCAGAATTTACGCCGTTTTACGCAGTTTTATACCGAAGAATTTGTCAGCGATATTGAAGCGCTGCTTATTCACCGAAAAGGCTTTTATCAAATGCCTTTTGCGACGGATTATATACCGCAAATGCAAGACCTTATCAGGCGTATTGGGGCAAAAGGCTTTGCCTATGAGCGTGGCGGCAGCGTCTATTTCAATGTCGGAGAATGGCGCAACGCCGACAAATACGGCAAACTCTTCAATATTGATTTTGAGAATTTCCAAGAAGGTGTCCGCATTGATGCCGATGAATATGAGCGCGAAAGCGTCAGCGATTTTGTTCTCTGGAAAGGACAAAAAGAAGGCGAACCCGCATGGGATTTGGAGTTTGAGGGCAAAACTATTCCCGGTCGTCCGGGCTGGCATATCGAATGCTCGGCGATGGAATACGAAATTTTGGGTGTTCCCTTCGATATTCATACCGGAGGCGTGGATTTGTGCTTTCCGCACCACGAAGACGAAATCGCTCAAAGCAAGGCAGGATATGGTGTGGAGCCGGTAAATTACTGGTGTCACAATGAATTTCTCGAAGTCGAAGGGGAAAAAATGTCCAAATCGAAGGGTAATTTTTTCACCCTCCGCGACCTTATTGCCAAAGGCGTTGACCCTGTGGATGTGCGCTGGCTCATGTTTTCGACGCATTATGCTTCGCGGATGAATTTTACGTTTGGGGGCTTGGAATCCGGACGCAAAGCGCGGTTCAGGGTGCAAGAGTATATCTATGATTTGTGGGAGCGCTCCGGCGGCACGATTACTCCGTCCGGCGACCACGCAAGCGCTCAAGCGCTCCGCAATGCCATCTTTGGCGAACTTGCCAACGATTTACAAACTCCAAAGGCACTGGCGGAATTATTCACCTTTGTCAATCGCCACCCCGCCTCCGGTACAGATGCTGCGGAAGCCGCATCGGTGCTGGGCTTTTTGAAGGAATTGAACGAAATCGTTGAAGTATGGCAATTTACCCCACGCCCCGCACAAACACTTGATGTTCCGGCAGAAGTGCAGCAACTCGCCGAAGCGCGATGGCAAGCAAAAAAATCGAAAAATTTTGCAGAATCCGACCGTTTGCGCGGAGAAATCGCCGCACGGGGGTTTGTAGTGAAAGACACCAAAGACGGCTTTGCGCTTGAAAAGGCGTAAATGCTTGCCTTCTTGGGGAATAATTGGTATTTTGTCGTTTCTTGAAGAGTGTGGGGTGCAAATACATATTTGCACTCCACAATAACGACACCTTTTTTGCTGCGACACTATGTATTCCTCGCTTATTACCCGCTTCACTTCTCACTTTTGGGCATTATTTGTCTGCTGTTTATGCTGGGGAATGTCCATTAACGCCAATAGTACGGCGCTTCAGGCACAAACACCCCGCTACACACAAGTTCTCACGCCATCATTCGGGAGTTTTCGTGACCGCGAAGGCGCAGACCGCAGCCGACCTTACGCCAACAATCTCAATGCTTTTTGGCTCATAAAGCCTTCTAACCCGCTTGGAACAAGGTTTATCGTTCTTCGTTTTGATTCTCTCAATACACAGCGTGGGCGAGACGTTGTGCGTATCTTTGCGGGTGGAAGTACGCAAAGGCTTGATACCACGCGGCTTTTGGCAACAATAAGTGGTGCGGTGCTTCCTTCGGCAATATTTATTCCTGATAGCGCCGTAACGGTGCAATTCGTCACCGATGCTTCGCTTGCGGGCGAGACGCGGCGCGACAGTGCGACGGGCTGGACGATAGGCTACACAGCCTTTACCAATGCGTACACCGCCGAATCCGGCGTATTCCAAGACCGCGACGGCGCGGCGCGGCGTGAAGATTACCGCGACAACCTCAATGCACTCTGGGTCATCCGCCCTACCAATGCGAAACAAATCCTCTTGCAGTTCGATTCCCTTAATATTGAAGATGATTATGATTTTGTGACGGTCATTGCGGGTATCGAAGAGCCGCGTATTATCGGGCAGTTCACGGGTTCGACGTTGCCGCCCGCGTTGGCAATTAACGACAGCCTCGTTGTGGTGCGTTTCACAACGGATTCCACCGTTGCCGGAGATAATGACCGCTTCACATCGGGCTGGACCATTCGCTACACCTCATCCACTCGCGCCAGTGTGATTCGTCCTGAAACTGACCGTATTAACTGCGGTGTGGTCAATTTAGGCGAAGAATCTGCTTTGCAAACGCTGCGTATTTCTGGCTCATCGTTTTTGGATGACCTCACCATTATTGCACCAACAGGCTTTAAAATTTCCACCAGCGCGACGGGTGCTTTCAGCGACACCGTGCGTGTCACAACACCCAAAAATTCTCCCGCGACCTCACGAGCGCAGATTTTTATTCGCTTCAAACCCCTAACCATCGGTGAATTTGCCGAGCGACTCGTCCTGCGCACTGGTCAACTTGAGGAGTCCGTGACACTCGTCGGGCTGTGCAAACCCGTGATATATTGGGAGTCAACGGGCGGTCCGTATAGCGGGCGCGTGACATCGCTGGCGGTGGCAGCAGGAAATGTCTTGCTTGCGGGAACACGAAGTGGCGTTTACCGCTCAAATTCTAACGGCGCGGTCTGGCAAGCCAGTAATACAGGGCTGACGGCAAAAGGTGCGCAGCAGGTGACGTTTATTTCGGCAAGTTCCGGGCGGAATGCTCTCGTCTATATCAACACCAACGCGGGGCTGTATGCTTCCGCCGATACGGGAAAATCATGGCGGGCGCTCACGTCCAATGGTATCAAGCGCAATTCATCAATCTATACCCTTTTGCAATATGGCGGGCGCTTACTCGCCGGAACATCGTCGGGGCTGTATCAGTTCTCGCTTTTGCGCAATCAATGGGCGCTTGCTATGAAAGGATTTGACGATAACGAAACGGAAATTCGCTCATTGGCAGTGCATGGCAGCAGTATTGTTGCAGGTACGTACAACTATGGCGTGTATATCTCCAATGACAGTGCGGTAACGTGGAAAGCCATCAACAGCGAAAACAGTCGTACCAGTTATGGCATTCCGACTGATGGTGATTACGTCGTTTCTGGCTTTGCCAGTGCTAACGGGCAGCTTCTTGCCATTGTTGATAGCGTTTACTATGATGATTACGAGCAAGAGAATGTTGAATATTCTGAAGTCTATCGCACAAGTAATGACGGCGGAGAATGGGCATTGGAAGATATTGACAGTATCAATGCGCGGAATGTGTACAGAATTTACAATGCCGTAGTAGTCAATGAAATTTTGTATCTCGGTACCGATGGTGGCGTAGCACGGCGGCGTTTTGTGGATAATGCTCCATGGAATTTCCCGCAAGACCCCACGGCAGTTGGCTTCACTGAGCCAACGGTTGAATCGCTGGTGACCAATGGTTCTGCCGTCTATGCGGGAACATTGGGTGGCGTTTTTCGCTCCACGAATCAGGGCGTGACGTGGCAGCCCGTCAATACAGGGTTGACGGCAACGCGCGTTTTCACCATGACCAACGCACGAGGGGCGATTTTTGCCGGAACCGAGGGAAGTGGGCTGTTCCGCAGCACCGACAACGGTGCGTCGTGGCAAACCTCGAATAATGGTTTGCGCGGCGTGTATATTGGTGACTTTGCCCAACTTGGCGATGCTCTTTTTACCTGTACCTACAATGACCGTTCGACGGCTTCATGGTCAAGAAATGGCGTATATCGGTCGTTGGACAATGGACTAACGTGGACGCTTTCATCAAGATTTCCCACGAGCAATACCGACCCGCGTCCGCTGAGTCCACAGCCGGACGTGCTGACGATTAACACCGACGACCGTAATGTGCTGTATGCGGGAGCATTTATTACCGATGAAGGCTTTTTCTATGCCTCGACAACCAATGGCGTGAGTTGGCGCGAAATTTCGTTGCCGAATGGTGCGCGTCAACACCCGATATATGCCATTGAGGACGGACCCGGGGCGGGTGTCTATCTTGGCACCTACGGCGGAGGAACGTACTGGTCGCCGAATCCGCTTGGTGCCTTGCCGGATTGGTCGCGGATGTTGTTTGAAACCGTTGATGGCGATGAAAACTATATCAATGCCCTTGCAACATTTCAAAACAACCTTTTTGCTGCTACCAGCAAAGGGTTGTATCGCTTGAATGCCGCACGAACACGGTGGTTGCCGATATCAAATGCTCCCAGACAAATTACAGAATTAGCAATTCTTTCGCTTCATGTTGCCGAAGGGATGTTGTATGTGGGAATTTCGGAAAATGGCGTGTGGCGGACTAACGACGGCTTACAATGGGAGCGTGTCAATGATGGTTTTTTTGCGAGCGTAGTTGATGCGTATGCACTTGCCAACGACGACCTCAGTATGTATGCGGGTTTGGATGGTAATGCTATCCATCGCTCTTCTTTAACGCAAGGAGTAACGGCAGCACGGGCATTTTTGGAGTTGGATGATTTTTATCGGGCAAATCCCGGCGATACGATTAGCATAGCACTCAAACTTGCGCCAAGTGTCAGTAGGAATCTTCCGACTCTTGCCGCCACGCAGATGCCGACATTTTCGGGTATTCTGCGCTTTAACGCCTCGCTCTTAGAGCCGATTGATGCGGAAGACCGCTTGCAATCGGTGATATCCAATGGCGAGCGTCTCATCAATTTCCGCGCTCAACTCAAATCCGAGCCACAAATACGGATGACGCGGGATTCAGTTGTCAAACGTTTTCGCTTTCGTGCATTGCTAGGAAATAGCGTCGCTACGCCGCTCACGCTCACGAATCTTTCGG
>JAAFHM010000549.1 GCA_013298375.1 Ignavibacteria bacterium
GCGGTCGGGGGTAAAGCCGCCGTCGCTCGGTGAAATCAGGGTTTCGCGCTGGTCGAAGGAGTTACCCGTTATCAGACTCAGCCTTACGCCCAAATATGCTTGCAGCCCGGCAACGATGCGATACGAAAAAAGCGGCTCCACACTAAGCGCACCAATGCTGGTGTTCAAGGTATATTCGCTTACGGCATCAGCAGTTGTTCCGTCTGCTCTGCCGATGGGATAGGTCGCCGTTGTGCGAAAAGCCGCGTCATGGCTTGAATAGCCCAAGCGTAGGCTCAGAGCCATTTCTTCGGTGAGGTTATACATCACCAGTGCGCCAAAAGCAACCGAGCCGCTATTGCTGCCCGTAAATGCTGCCGGCTCATAGCTCGCGCCTGTGCGCGGCGTAAATATTGGTGCTGAGGGCAGTTCCAAAAAGTTTGCGTTGTGCAAATTCAGGTTGTACGCACCAAATGCGCCAAGCGATAATTTGCCGGATTGCCGCGCCGCTTCGGTTTGGCTAAAAGCCATATTCCATGCGGCTGCCAGAATAATAAACCCACAAAAAATACGTTTCATTGTGTTTGAAAAAAGAGATGAAATATTGTGTTGATTAACCGCGAAGAGGCGAACTGCATTCGCACTCTTGCTGGGCGGATGACTGCTTGGGAAAAGATGAAATATAAAGTATGAAGTATAAAACTCTGAGACCACTATTGATGCGGCTATCGTACTTCATACTTTATCATTTATACTTCATACTTTCCTTACGCCGTGCATTTAGCGAACACGTTGTACCATTGTCGTTGCCGTGCCAGTTTTTCCGCGCAAGACAACAAAGTACGTGCCTGACGGAAGCGCTTTGAGAGCCGCTTCTACGGTATATGTCCCTGCTTTTTGTTCGCCAAAGGTCACCTCTTCGAGAGTGCGACCAAAAATATCGTTCACCAGCAAGGAAACATCGTCGTCCTGTGTGAGTTGATAGACGATACTAGCAACATCCTTCGTCGGATTCGGGCTGGTGCTGACAATCGCCAAACCGGAGCGGTCGGAGAAGAATCGCCATGGTCCGCCCGCTTGGTTTAAGCCCGTCAAGCGGAAACGACCTTGCGAAACAGCCACAGAGCCGCTTGGCGATGTTGTCACTGCCTGAAGAGTTGTCGTCGAATCATTGCCCACGGTTGCGCGGAATTGCCATTGCCACGTCGTATCTGCCGCCGCACCGGGAGGAATCTGAATCGTAATGATGCGCCGACCATTCGCAACCGTTCCCGCATTTTGCTGATTGAGCGGCTGCAGCAAGGATGCGTTGAAATTGACGGCAGTCGTAAACACCCGACCCGGCAAGATATTTTGACGATTTCGTGCTGTGACGGGAATCGTTACTATTTCGCCCGGACGCGCTGACAAGTCTGCCGAAATGGTGACGGAAGGGAAGTCCGTAAGGGTAAACTGCCCACCACGCGCACTAACAAACACGTTTGGCGCTGAACTCGCCGAAAGCGTCAACACTGTGCTTGGCGAATTGCTGGCAAGCCCGCGCAAACGCACACGTCCAAGCACCGAATCGCTGCCCGTTCCCGTGGAAAGCGTGAGCGGAATAATTCGGCGATTGTCCTCCAGAATGCCTGCCATTGCTGCATCTACTGGCTCTACGGCTGTTGCATCGAACGACAACGTTGCATAAATCGTGGTGTTGTTGGGGAAACTGCTCCGATTACGGAGAACAATCGGTACATCCACCGTTTCGCCAACCCGCCCGCTCACTGGGTCAATTTCCAACGACGCCGATGGTGTTGCCGAAACGCCAACACCACGCAACTGTATGGCAATTGGGTCAGCTTCGCTCAAAATCACCAGTCTGCCAAATTTATTACCCAATGTGCGCGGTGCAAAAAGTAAGCGCACATCAAACGACTCTCCGGGCTGAAGCGTGAACGGTACAGGCATTGCGAGTGCCTCCAATCGGAACTCCGTGCCATTATCGCCTTCTATCGTTGCACTTGTTATGCGCACCGATTCGCTGCCTTCGTTAAAGAAGGAGAAGGTGAAACTTGTCGAAGAAACTTGACCTGTTGTCATGCTGCCAAAATTGATGAGGCGGGAGAATATAGTCTCTTCTAAACGCTTGCGAACACTGCCATTGCCGTTCAAAATTACAGTTTCGCTGAGAGGCTGTGCGTCATACCGCAAGGTCAGGCGTGCCAAGCGACGACCGGTGCTGTTTGGTGCAAAGCGCACGGCAAGTGATGTTGTCGCGTTTGGCTCCAACTGCACGGGGAATTGTGCGGGTGAAGTAATAGAATACTCACTGCCAAACTCGCCGCTCAGTTGTGCTGCCGTCAGCGCAAGTGTCGCTGTGGTACTTGGATTGCGGAGCGTGTAGGTTTGGGTTGCGCTCGTTCCCACAGCAACAAGCGGGAAGGCGAGTTCCGCAAGTTGACGCACGGGACCAGCAATCACATCTGCCGCAGCCCGCACGGCAATCGGTATCAAACGAGGAATACCACCGATACTACCGAAAACAAGAATATCCTGTTGGAACGTCGTGCGCTGCGTAGAATCAACTTGGAACGTTACCGTGACAAATTTTTCTCCGGCAACCGTCGGTGCATAGCGCACGGTAAGGGTTGTGGATTGATTCGGCTGCAAGGTCAAGGGGAACGTAGGGTCGGTAATCGTCATCTCCGATGCACCAACGCCGCTCAGGGTTGCTCCTGTAATCGTCAGGGCAAGCGTACCGCGATTCCGTATTTGAATATCTCTGGCAAAGCGAACATCGCCTAACCGCAAGGGGTTTATCGTGCCAAGCGGTTGCTGGTCGAAACGGCTAAAAATATTCGACCCACCAACAAAATCCGCCTGCCCGACAAAGCCATAGCTCAAGACTCGCGGTTGGCGGTCAGCTGCACCCGGAAAACCGCTTCCATTCAGGTTGACGACGATGGGGTCAGTATCGGTCTGGATAAGCAGCACAGCAGGACGTGTTCCCGTTGTTACGCTTGGTGTAAATTGTACACTAATGGTAGCGGAAGTGCGCGAAGCAATGATATTCGGGAGTTGGTCGAGCAGTTGATATTCTGCCGATGTTACCGTTGTTCCGGCAATAATGCTTGCCGAGCGAATAGTAACGGGGAACAACGTAGTATTGGCAAAGGTTGCGCGAAGGATTTGCGTTGTTCCAAAGGTAACGTTGCCAAAGGCAAGACCGGCTGCGGGGGTAACGGTCAAAGCACCTGCTAGGCGAGTCAAGGCGGTCAGTTGCACGGTGCGCTGCAAAGTCGTCACAATGTCGGTCGTTACGGTGCGGGCAGGAATGGTAAGTGTTGCGACGCGATTACCCGTGCCGGAGGCTGATGTTGTCGGGATAAACCGAATACCCAAAGCTAACGATGCGCCCGGTGCAATACTCGCTGTGGTGGGAGGCGCAATAAAGCTAAATTCTGCGGCATTTGCACCACTAAATGGGGTTGCCGTCGGCGCAA
>JAAFHM010000400.1 GCA_013298375.1 Ignavibacteria bacterium
TAATGCTCTGAGGATTATTGGATTCATGCAAATACCGCACGAAGCGTTTGGCAGAGCCATCCGGCGCTCGCTCCACTTTACACAAGCCCCCTTGACGCATACCAATCCACAGCACCCCGGAGCGGTCTTCTCTCATGCTTAATACGCCGTCGGGGCTGATACTTTCGGGATTTGTTGGTTGGTGTTTATAAACTGTCAAGTGTTGTGTTTTAGGATTGAGCATTGCCACTCCTTCAGCAGTGCCAATCCACAGCATTCCGTCTCGCGTTTCGCAAAGCCCCGCTATCCAATTATGCGGCAGAGAATTGCTGTCCGCGTCATTGTGGCGATAAATCGTGAAGGTATAACCATCGTAGCGATTAAGCCCGTCAGAGGTTGCAAACCACATAAAACCACGCTTATCTTGCAGCAGCGTTTGTACACTGTTTTGCGACAAACCATGCTCCACCGTGAGCCGCTTGGCAGCAAAAGGCATTTGAGCAATGGCGGACGGGGCAAATGCCATGAGGGCAGAAGCTATGAGAAAAATCAATGAGAACGTACTTCGTGGCATATATTCTGTGACAAGTCTTGGTGTCAGATACGAAAACCCGCCCAACACGGCAAACCATGAAGGACGGGAATAGTGAGGTCGTGCCATCATCCTCCAATAATTCTACAACAATTCCACTACTGTCACGCCAGCTCCGCCTTCGGTCAAAAGCCCATTGCGGAACGATTTCACGGCGGGATGATGCTGTAAGTGCTGCTGCACAGCCTGACGCAACGCACCTGTGCCTTTGCCGTGGATGATGCGCAGTGCGTGAACATTGCCCGTGAGAGCAGATGCAATCGCCTGTTCAACGGTTTTAATGGCTTCATCGGAGTACATTCCGCGCAAATCAATCTCTGTTTTTGCATCAAAATTCACGCCAACACCCGTCGCAATCGGCTTTTTCGCTTGTTTGATTTGCTTCGCTCCGGCACGCTTCAAGTTTGCAAGCGTGGTGCGGAATTTTACCGCATCAAACTCCACAACAGCGCTTCCCGCCTCGCGGTCGAGTGCCACAATCACGCCCGGTGTAGCAAAATCTTCCATCGTAACGGTGTCGCCTTCTTCCAATTCGTCCGGCTCCTCGATAACAGGCTTCCGTGCTTGCTTTTCGGCAGCAGTCTGGATTTTATTTTTCTCCGCCTCAAACTCACGACGCACGTCAGCGATGGTCTTGGTTAATTGGTCGGCTTGGTCATTGGTTGATTGGTCATTGGTCATTGGTTGATTGGTCATTGGTTGATTGGTCATTGGTGCATTGGGCATTGGGGCGCTTGTTTTGTCGTTTGACAAATGACCAATGGCTGATGACGACTGACCTTTCTTCTGACTACTAACCAATGACGAATGACTAATGACTAATGCACGCTTCGTGATTTCGAGTTCTTCTTTTGCGGCTTCGCGTAGATCCCGTATAGTGTTTTCGACGAGCTTATTTGCATTAGCAACAATTTGAGCGGCTTCGTCCTTTGCAAGGCGCATTAAATCGTTGTACTTGAGTTTGAAGTCCGCAAATTTTTGGTCGTATTCGGTTTTGCGAAGTTCTGCGCGGCGCTTCACATCTTCACTTTCGCGGCGCAATTTCTCTGCTTCGCGGCGGTATTGCTGAATAACCTCGATACTTTCTTCCAGCGTACTATGCTTGTCGCCCAAGTATTCTTGCGCCTTTTCCATCACACGCGGCGGCAAACCAATATTTCGTGCAAGCGCGAAGGCATAACTATTGCCCGGAACACCCGATAGAAACTTGTAGGTTGGCTCAAGTTTATCGGTGTTAAATTCCATACTTGCGTTCATAATGCCATTTTGCGTGAGCGCATAGCTTTTAAGCGAGGATTGGTGCGTTGTTACGACGAAAAATGCTTTTCGCGCCAGCAAACCTTCCAAAATGCCCACCGCCAGCGCCGAACCTTCCTGCGGGTCAGTGCCGGAGCAGATTTCATCCACCAAAATCAGCGAGCTGTCGGAAGCATTCATCAAAATTTCCTTCAACCGCGAAATCTGCGACGAGAACGTACTCATGTCGTTTTCGATGGATTGATTGTCGCCAATGGCTGAGAAAACCTCGCGGAAGTTGGTTTTGCAATAGCCGCAAGGGAAAATTCCCGACAGCGCCATAGCGATATTCAATCCGATGCTTTTCATAGCGACGGTTTTTCCGCCGGCATTGGGTCCCGAAATTAAATGCCCAAAGACCGCACTACTACTTGCGCCGATGGCTTCCGTGCCGTCAAATTCAATCGAAAGCGGGATGATGCTTTTCATACTGCGCTCTGCGGAAGAGCCGTTTTGCGCACCATTGGTGCGCTGGGGTTTCTCGCGTTTTATATTGTGCAGAAGCACGGGATTACGCACATTGGAAAGCACAAGCACGTTTTCATCGGTGATTTCCGGCTTCATGCCATCAAACTCAATCGCATAGCGGGCTTTCGCCAAGGCAGCATCCATGCGAGCGAGAATACCAACCGAGCGTAAAAATTCTTCCGCATCTTCGGCAAGCTCGCCCGTGAGTGTGGTCAAAATCCGCTCAATTTCACGCCGCTCTTCGTTGTGCAAAAGCGAAAGTTCGTTGTTCATATCAAACGTTTCGGCTGGCTCGACAAACACGGTCGAACCCGTCTGCGAAACGCTGTGAATAATGCCCGGAATATGGCGTTTATACTCAGTTTTCATCGGCAGCACAAAGCGTCCGTCGCGCTGTGTGATAAATTCTTCTTGCGCAACATCGTCTTCAATCACTTTTTTCAAAATCTTCTGCAAACGGCTTCGGAGCTTGTTGGAAGTGTCAATAATTTCACGACGAATACGCGCCAATTCCAGCGAAGCGGTATCTTTCACATTGCCTGAGTCGTCAATCGCATCGGCGATATGCTTTTCCAAAAGACGATTTTCGTGCAGAGGAGAGCAAAATTCCGCCATCGTGGGAAAGGTCTCGCGCCGCGTATTGAAAAAGCTGCGCGTAAGGCGTGAAGAGCGCATCACATCTCGCACAGCAAGCAGTTCAGGCGGATTCAAAAATGCTCCGGCTATGCGTGATTTGTGCAAGGCGGGGCGAATATCCGCAAAGCCTTCCAAGGGCATCTGTTCGCCCATATTGACGAGGCGGACGAGTTCGTACACTCGCTCCAATTCTGCGCGGAGTTCGGGCAAATTGGGGTTTGGGCGAAGGTCAAGCAAGATTTCGCGCCCTTCGTCCGACCACGCCATATCAGCAAGGCGTTCCAGCACTTTGGGAAATTCAAGTTCTTCCAACGAGCGCTCCGCAAGGTCGCTGTCAAGCGTTTGCGCGGCGAGGACGGATTCTTCGAGGGTATCTGTGAGAGTAGTAGTCATATTGAGCTATTGTTGATCAAAATAAATCATTGTGGGACGTTAAGCCCCCAAAAGCCGCTTCGCAACAGCCTGTACAAGCGTTCCATCGGCTTTGCCGCGCAATTCCTTCATGGCAGCGCCCATCACCTTACCGACTTCCTGTGGCGTTTTTGCGCCGACCTGTTCGATAATGACTTTCACGGCTGCTTCCACTTCGCTTTCGTCCATCTGTTTTGGCAGAAACTCTTGAATTATCGCCAATTCTGCTTCTTCTTTCGATGCTAAGTCCTCGCGGTTTGCAGCGCGGTACTGCTCGACGGAATCTTTGCGTTTTTTTGCTGCGGAAAGAAGGAGTTTCTGCTCGTCTTCTTCGGTCATGGCGCGTCCTACGCCGCTTTTTTCAAATTCCAAAATCAGTGCGCGGATGGAGCGAACGGTTTCCAGACGGAGTTTGTCGCCGCTTTTCATGGCGGCTTTCATTTGTTCGGTAATGATTTCTGTCAACATAGTTTTACGAAAAATAAAAAATAAAAAAGAAAGAATTGCAAGGTTATATGAGGCTTAGAGGGTAATATTGAACGATACCGAAAAAATACCGTCCAGAAAATTACCCGTATTTTGCGCAGGCTTATTCCAAGGGAAACGGTTGCCGGAATAATTATTGTACTGCACCGAAACGGTCAGTGAATTCCAGTTAGCATAGCCAAAACCGTAGGTAAAATCAGGGTTCCAAGGCTGTTGCTGTGCTGCGCTTGGGTAATAGAACAGCGTGAGCATACCGAAAAAATAATCGTAAATGTTGTAGCGCGTTTGAAGCGATAAAAACGTTTGCCACTGCTCAAAGCGGCTTGTATTCACGTTGTAGTAGCTCGGAATGACGTTCAGACTTGCCAAATGTTGCACATTGCTTGTCGGGTGAAATTCCATGAATGACCGCATAAATTCAGGCGCGGGAAACTTAAACCCCAGCGACCACGTGCCTTGATCGAACTGCGTTACTCGTTCGCCTTTGCTCACATCAGGATTGAAGCGGTTTCCGCCGTAGTTGCCATAGACAAGGCTGAAGGTGTACATATGCCAATCGTTGTAACCGAAGCTATACGTGAAATCGGGATGCCACGACAAAACCTCTTTACGACCAATAAACTGGAAATAGGAAAAGTTCAAAAACCAGTAACCAAGCGGGAAGTAGGTCGCCGAGGCAAAGGCAAGGAGATTATTCGGCGGTGGTCCTTGTGTGCTGGGGTTTTGCGGGTCGAACGGCACGGCAAGTGGAAACACAGCCCGAAGCGGAACCCAAGCATTGATGCTGCCAACAAAGATTCCGGGCTTTTTGCCAAGGTCTTCCAAGGGTAGAGCAAATGAAGTGCGCAAACTCGTCCAAACGTCCTCG
>JAAFHM010000581.1 GCA_013298375.1 Ignavibacteria bacterium
TCCAGACACCACCACAGAAAAAGCGCCTTCAACACGTGTGTTGAAGGCGCTTTTGTCATTCTATTTTTCAGCTTGTGCGTCTCTGGAAGAAAGCGTAAGTTCCCGCCTGACGGGTACAATCTTGGATACAAGAACACTTTTCCCACCCCCATTTTACCAACGCAATGTTGTATGTCATTATCGCAGCCATTGGCGCAAGCATTGGCTTCAGTGCCGGACTTTTCGGCATTGGCGGAGCGCTGATTGCTACGCCACTTCTGAAAATATTCGTGGGACTCGCTCCCATGCTTGCTTTGGCAACACCGCTTCCTACGGCACTTCCATCGGCACTTTCTGGCACAATTGCTTATTACCGCGAAAAATTGATTCGATTTGAATTGGTGAAATGGGTATTGATGGGGGCGCTGCCGTTGAACCTCGCAGGAACATGGCTGACCAAATACATCGCGGGCGAAGCAATGATGCTGGCAACGGGCGCATTTATGCTGCTTGTCGGCGGAACATTTTTTGTGCGCGGATGGCTGCTGAGTGAATCCCACGAGGCAGAGCATATCACCCCGCAAAGCCTTATTCTGACGGGGGCTGTGGCGGGTTTTCTGGCAGGATTTTTGGCAATTGGCGGCGGTTTGGTGATGGTTCCGGCTTTTGTGCGCATCAATCGCATGAAATTCAAGCAAGCGACCGCTACGTCGCTGTTTTGCGTTGCGGTACTTTCTATTCCCGCAACGCTTGGACACTGGTATTTGGGGCATATAGATTGGACGATTGCACTCGTTTTAGCGCTTTTTTCGACCCCAATGTCATTTCTGGGAGCGCGACTCGCAATAAAGCTCCGCAACCGCACATTGGAGCGCATCTATGGAACGTTTATGATTGTTTTTGCGTTATATTTCCTTTGGCAACAATGGTCGGCATAAAGGAACTACGTGAAAAGACACCGAAGCTAACGAAAATTGTTGCCCTTGCATACATCAACACCACACGTGCGGTTTTCGCAAGCAAGCACGTTTTTCTTCTTCTTATTCTCAAAAACTACGATGGAAAAAATTTCTGGCAAACATATTCTTGTCGTTGGAGCAACTGGCGGTATAGGCAGTGAAAGCGCACGATTACTGAAATCCTCGGGTGCAAATCTTTTTTTGATGGGGCGCAATCGGGCAAAACTTTTGGCATTGGCAGAGGGAATTGGTCTTGCGGAGCAACAGTGCTTTGCTGTTGATATTACCCGCCCCAACGAGGTAGAGAGCGCGGCGCACGTTATTCACCGCGAAATCGGTCAATTGGACATTCTTATCAATTCTGTCGGCGTGGGCATTATTAAGCCGATCGACACGCTCACCTATGACGATTTTATGCAGAGTCTGAACGTGAATCTCATTGGCGCGTTTAACCTGCTGAAAGCATTTTTACCACCGATGAAAGTGCAAAAAAAGGGCTTAATCATCAATTTGCCCGGGGTGTTGGGAAAAACGCCGATGGCAGGCGCAGCAGCCTATTCCGCATCAAAGTACGGTTTACAAGGAATGCTCAAATCCGTAAGAGAAGACCTCAAACGCACCGATATTCGCATCACCAATATCTTTCTCGGCGGAACCGATACGGCATTTTGGGACACGATTGATATGCGTGTTCAGCGTGATAAATTCGTCAGTGCAGAAGAAGCGGCAAAAGCAATTTGGTTTTTGTGCCAACAGCCTGAATCGGGCGTTGTTTCTGAATTAGTTTTGCAGCCGTTTAATCATCAAGCAATTTAGCTTGAATTCAAGTTGTAAGTGCGAAAGTTATTCAACAGAGAATTGGTGCGGTGCTGAGAGAATATTATTTTGCCGATATGCGAAAATGCTCTCAACTTTCACGCAGAGTAAACTTAGTTGTTTCTATCCGCCAAGCCAGTATCAAAGCCAAATACGAAAATTGCTTTTCGCACTAATAACGTAAATTCGCCAAACTTTTCAAACAGCCTCTAAAGCAAAGGAGATTATGTTCCTCTTCCCCTAACACTCCAAACAACGATTGTGCGTGGCGGGCACATGAGTCCGATAGAAACTCCAGAGGAAGTAACGGAGTTTTGCAATAATGTACTGCAACTTGAAACGATGATGCAACGCTAATTCATCCCGACGCAGAGCAAACCATGAAACATAGATAATTATGAGCTACATTAGCCGCTACATCCTCCGCGCACACATCGGACCGTTCTTTTTTGGGGCGTTTACGGTGATGTTCGTGTTTTTGCTGCAATTTCTTATCAATTTTTTGCCACAACTGGTTGGAAAGGGCTTGGGGGCTTGGGTTATCACGCAACTTATCGCGCTCAACTTGGCGTGGATGGTAACGCTTGCCGTGCCGATGGGCATACTGGTGGCTTCGCTCATGGCATTTGGAAATCTCGGCTCCACGAATGAAATCACGATTATCAAATCCGGCGGCGGCGGTTTGCTGCGCATGATGCGACCGATGCTTGTAACAGGCGTTCTGCTATCGCTTGCGCTATTTTGGTTCAATGATTTTATTTTGCCCGATGCAAACTATCGCGCACAAATGCTGATGGTGGACATACAGCGCAAAAAACCGACGTTTGTCGTTGATAAAGGGCAGTTTTCCACGCAAATTGAAGGATATAGCATTTTGTCCCGCAATATTGACACCGCACAAGGAATGATGCTGGGTGTGACGATTTACGATAATACATCTCTTGAAATGCTGAACGTGGTTTCCGCCGACACCGGGCGCATCAATTTCACGACCGATTATGCAAAAGTGGTGTTGATGCTCACCAATGGCGAGATTCATCAGGTCAATCAGCAAAATATGGGCGATTATCGGCGTATCAAATTCGAGCAGCATCGGATTATCATGGATGCAAGTGGTTTTGCTTTCACCCGCACCGATGAGCGCGTGTATTCACGCGGCGACCGCACAATGCGGATTCCCGATATGCGGAATATTGTGAACGAAAATGAAAATGCGATTGTTCTTTCGGAGCAGAATATCAAAAAAAGCCTCGATAGGCAAATCAAGTACACAAGCGGTATTCGGGATAGTTTAACGCCGGAAATGGGCAGTATTCGCATGGCGGCAGATTCTGCAAAACCGCCAACCCGCAAAGATGCCGCATGGAGCGCCGAAAGCCGCATTACAGGTATGATGGCAAGTTTTGATGCCGATATTTTTCAAATCCGCGACCGCCAGGCAAATGCAAACAAATATTTGGTGGAAATTCACAAAAAATA
>JAAFHM010000190.1:0-3114 GCA_013298375.1 Ignavibacteria bacterium
TGATTATGGTCGTGTCCTAAAAGTGTTGCTTTCGAGAATTGGTGCGGTACACGTAGAGTTTTATGACTGCATCGCGCATGGTTTCTGACTTTGAGAAGCATATCGTTTGGGCGGGTGAGTCGCTTGATATGTGTTCGGAAATCACAGATTCTGCCGTTCAATACGCTGCGTTCCTCTCTTGCTGATACGATACTTGCGTGATGGCAACATCTTGCCCTAGGACTGCCAGTCATCGGTATTGTAGCGTTGATGCCATAGCGAGCAAACAATTTATCACAGAGATTCTGACGAAAATAGTTTTTGTACAAGCCATGGCGGAAAACTACGCCGTTTTTCTGACTTTTTTCAATACTTCCTCAAAAACTTGTAAGCCCTTTACTTTATAGCAACTCTTTTAGGACATGACCCGATTTTCGTACGGGTAAAAAAAACGTAATTGCTGAGGTTTCCCCGCAGCCTACCCACTTCCCAAGCAGGGTAATCGCATGAAAATTTCAAACCCGCATCAAATCAGCATTCCACTATCATCAGTGTTTGTCGTTTAACGTGTAGAGACAAGGCAATGCCTTGTCTCTACGGCATAGATTTTTTTCATGCGATTGCCCTAACTTCCCAAGCGGTCTGTTTGCTTTTCTCACACACATCAAAATCAACAAAAAAACCGCTACACAAGACTTCTATCCTTGCATAGCGGCTCTATTATTTTTGGCGGATAACGATAAAACAGTAGTTCCTACCGCACTATCTGTACTTGCCGCGAATCCGTTTCGCCATTCATCCGAATCTGCACCGTATAAGACCCGCTCGGAAGCCTATCCACACGGGTTTGAAGTCGATGCTCGCCGCCGGACTGGACTTCTTGCTTGAAAACATGAACGGTTTCGCCCTTGGCATTGATCATCACAATTTCCACAAAACCCGTCTCACCCAGCAAGTACGCTATTTCCACAGCATTTGTCACCGGATTCGGCGCAATACCAGTGAGTGCCAATTTTGTCGTGGAAGGCACAATCAGCCGCTTTCCACCGGCTTGCGACACCCTTACCGTGAATGAACCGTTTATCAGCGAATCTACCGTCACGCTGCCTTCGCCCCATTCCAAAGACTCCATCACGAGCGCCGTCGTTGCTGTCGTGCCGGCGACCGCCAAACAGCGTATTTGCGCCAACGTCCGCGAACGCCCCTGCCAGAATGTCGGTGGCAGAACGTAGCCTTGCAGACCATCCGCGCTCGGAGCAGTGGTATTCAAACGCCGCAAGCCGAGTTCGTCCGGAGCCAGCACAAGAACTTGATTGTTCATGCGCAATCTGGCACTAATTCTTGGCTGTGCCGCTTTAAAAATCGCATCCAAAGGCTTGTCGGATTGCAGATACATTTCCAGCCGAACGGTGCTTCCGGGCGCAACATTGTCATCCAAAGCCCTCACACCAACTTGCACAAAGACATCCTCCGGCGTTCTCAATCGTGCGTAGGTCTGCAATTCAACCTCCGTCGTTTCCAAATCTTCTCGCCGCAACTGATCAATCGGAACGTTATACGTGATGCAGCGCAGTGTATTGCTTTGAACCGTTCCGACGGTCGTAGCAAGGCACGTCATTCGGAGAAGTACGGTATCGCGCGGCGCAATAGAGAGTTCTTGCTCTTGGAAATCTAATCGGTATGGGCTTGCCCCATTGACAAGTGCTGCCCGTTGAAGCGTAATGGGTCGGTCGTCAAGGTTGATAAGCATTGCCGAAGAAATGCGGTTTTTGCCCACAATCACCGTGTCAAACGCTGGTGCTACAAGCCGCACCCCGCTTACCCGCGCTTGCAAACGATTTGCCAAGGTACGCGGCTGAATGATAGCACTCATACCAACACGGAAATTCACCGTGATCGACGAGGAAAGTCGCCCAACAGTTTGTGCGCGGAATCGAATCGGTATCTGTACCTCTGCTCCAGCAGCAAGGGTTTGTGGCGGATTTTCTATCGTAAAATCAGGAATACTTGTTTGAATACTCTCAATCGTCAATGCCGCCGTGCCAAGGTTTTGCAAACGAATCGTTCCGCGAGCAGAATCGAAGCGCGTGAGTTTACCAAAATTCACATCCGATATCGTGAGTTGCGCGTCCGGAGGCAAGGTGGTGAACGTACCAACCGTCCAAGGACTCTCTCCGGCAACATTTTCCGCCCGAACACGCCATGCAAATCGGCGGTCTGCCGCAAGCGGGAACGCAGTGCGGAAAAAGGCAGGAAGCGTTTGCTGACTAGCGAGAATCGCCCCGGCAACAGGAAGATCCGCCGTATTCGGTATCGTCGCTGACGAGAGAAGAGTGGCAAAACTTGTATCGGCAGCAATTTCCAAACGATAGCGCTCTACAGTTGGAACACTCGTCCAACGGAAGCGCGGCACTGTGCTGACATCAAGCTCACCTGCCCCCGGCTCCAAGAGCGCAACCGACGGCGGTGCCGTGAGCGGATTACGTCCCAAGACCTGTACTTGCGCCGTTGCAAGCGTTATGCCGGGCAGACGGTCGTTGGTTATCACGCAATCGTAGGAGCCGGTATCAGCCATCGTGAATGCAGGAATAACAAGGTCGCCGTGACGGCTGGTATCGCGCAGATTCGTCAGTGCTACACCATTTTTCCGCCATTGGGTGCGGCTGTACACTTCGGTTTTCGGTACACTGAGTCGCAACGAGTCTTGCAAGGTGACCGTCACAGCCGCCTGTGTTGAGTTCGCACCAGCGCCCACCCGTGCGAGGAGTCGTGGCTGTGCGAATGGTGCTTGCGGTAGATACAGCAACGTGCGATTACTACCCGTGAAAAACTCCAGCATTGCAACCGAAAAGCGATTATTACTCACGGCAACCGTATCCAAGCGTGCTGATCCCGATAAATCAACAATACCGGAAAGCTGGTTATTGCGAATATCGAAACGGCGCAAACGCGAGAGCGTACGCAGGCTCGCTGGTAGATCACCCGTAAAGGCGTTGCTATCAAGCAGCAAAACGCGCAGGCTTTGCAGATTCTTGATTTCATCGGGAATCGGTCCCGTGAAATTGTTTCCGCCCAAATCCAGAACATCCAAATCTGATGCGGCTTGTAATGCGGCAGATGCCTTCACCTTCCCCA
>JAAFHM010000190.1:3124-8495 GCA_013298375.1 Ignavibacteria bacterium
CCGTGAGACGATTTCCCCTCATCCTGAGAACTTGAAGTTGAGTGAGCGATGCGATTTCGTTCGGAATCTCACCCGTGACGCTATTGCCCGTCATATCCAACACCGTCAACCCCGTCATTTGCGGAATAGCGTCAGCAAGCCGCCCGCCGAAGCGATTGCCACGAAGATTCAACACCGTGACGTTCGGCAGACCTGAAAGCGAGGATAAACTATCGCGGATGGCATTGCCTGAAAGGTCAATTTCACGCAATTTCGTCATTGTTTTCATCTCTCTTGGTAATCCTCCCGCAAAACTATTATTGGGAAGTCTCAGCACTTCAAGGTTCTTTGCATTTGCGAGACTTGGTGGGATTGCTCCCGAAAGTTTGTTATTACCCAAATCCAACACCTTCAGAGCATCGAGGCTTTCCAGTACCTCCATCGGGATTGCGCCCTGAATACCGCTATTGGGCAAGCGCAATTCGACCACACGTCCGCCTTGGACGCTTACGCCAAAGCGAGCGCCGACGGGCGCTCCATTCGTCCAATTCGAGGTTGTCGTCCACTGCATTCCCTGTGTAGCAGCAAAAAGGCGATTCAGTGCGATAGAGTCTTTGGAAACAACTGTTTCCGGCGGCTTGACAACAACAGGAACCGATGTGGTGTCCAACGTGAAGAGATTCGAGCCTTCCAGCGTCCCGGTTAATGTCTCGACCACAATCTTGCCGCTTCTGACCGAACCAACGGTCACTTGTATCACCGATGGTGAAACAACAGCAAATGCGCCAACGGGCAGACCGCCAATACTCACCGACCGCACCGAACCCCGCACCAAATCTCTCAGTGGCGCAAAATGTTGTCCCAAAATCGAAACCACACTCCGCGTTGAGCCGATATTTGGGAAAACAATCGAGACCGACGGAATATCCCGTGCATTCACCCGAAGGCGCTGCAAGACGTTTACCCGCACCGTTGGCGTGGTAACAACCAATCGCGCACTGGTCGAAAGCAATAACGACGGTACAATATTGTTCGGCACCTGCACGACGATTGCCGTGGTGCTGCGCGAAACAATCTCCAACGGCAGCGATTCAATCGAACCTGCCCAAAGCGAAACATTCGCATTGGTGCTGATGTTCTCGCCCGTGAGAGTAATCGGCGAACCTTCGGTCAACGTCGTTGGCTCGACATCGGTAATCCTCATTGGTGCTTGGACGACAGCCCCCGTCACAACCACGGTATTTCTCGTGACTGGTGCGGCAAAGACGATTGGACCGACTTCCACCCGCCGAATGCGCATATTATCAGTATCAAAAACGATAAGCACACCATTATCCCAGAGCAATGAGTGTGGCGAGTTAAACTGCGCTGCTTGCGTCGTGCCGTCGGCAAAACCCTGTGTGCCGCTTCCTGCCACCGTTACAACCTCGCCTGTGAGCGTACTGACAGCGCGAACACGGTGATTGAAAATATCGGCAACAAAAAGCGTTGTACCGTTCAATGCCAGACCCATAGGGTTATTAAACTGTGCCGTGCCGCTTGTACCATCGGCAAAGCCTGCTACACCTGTTCCAGCGAGGGTTGTCACTCTTCCGCTGGGAAGATGGAATTTCCGTATCGTATGACCGGCTCTATCGGCAACATAGACGTTAAATTCATTATCAACGACGATTCCACTCGGACCATTGAAACGGGCATTTTCCGGCAGATTGGCATCAGCAGAACCTGCCACACCTGGTTCTCCGGCTTCGGTAGAAACACCTTGATCGCTTATACCCCGAATGATATGTGCTGCATGATCGGTGACGAGAACACCATTATTGTTCGGGACTCGTGCGATTCCTTGCGGACTCACAAAACTTGCTTCTAATAATTCACCATCTTCAGCAAATGTCTGCCCTGTTCCTGCAAACGTGCTTACTTCTCCGCTTGCAATATCAATCTTGCGGATTTTGCTATTGTGATAATCCGCCACAAGGAGGTGCGTCGAGCCTTCGCCGCCGGAGGCATCGGAGGGAAGCACACCAAAAGGATGACGAAATCTTGCTGCCGTACCCGTAGCGTCAGCATCGCCTTCATTCATGATATCACTGCCCGCAAGAGTACCGACTGCGCCTGTTTGCAGATTCAGACTGCGAATAGCGTGAATGGTGGAGAAATACACCGTATTGCCAATCTTCGTACCAAACCGTGGGTGCTGCAATTCTGCTGCCTGTCCGGCAGCATTCGTCAACCCGCCTGTACCATTGCCCGCAATCGTCGAAACTTTTGGCAAGTCCAAGACCGTAAAGCCTGGGCGGTTGCCTGTTTCCATGCCCTTGGTGACGCGAATCTCGCCGCTCACCGCACCAAATGGCACGACGGTCTGAATTTCCGTTGCCGAGACCACTTTGAACCACGCTTCTTTGTCGCCAAATGCTACCTTCGTTGCTCCCGTGAAGCGTGTTCCGGTAATCGTGACGGACTGCATCGGCGCAGCCGATTCGGGCGCGAAACCTGTGACAATAGGCACGGTCGTACTGGGAGGAGTTGTTCCACCGCTCGGAACAGCACTTGGGTTAAACGCAGCAAAGCCTTGCCGAGGCTGACCGCTTATGCTGGTAAACATCCCTGCCGCATAGACTTTGCCTCCGCCGACAGCAACAGCAAGGACATCGCCGCCCATGATATTGGGATTAAATGCTGTGACAGTAGAAGCGGCGGGCGGTGCGGGAAAAGCAGCAAGTTTACTGCGGTTCACCCCACCGTTGACGCTCGTAAATGCGCCGCCAGCATAGACCGTAGAGCCATCGACCGCTATTGCATAGACATCTCCGTTTACATTTGGATGCCACGTAGAGCTGACAACACCTCCGGGGGCTACCGCAAGTCGGTTCAGTGCATTCCCGGCAGCAATAGTAAACGCTCCTCCCATATACACACCGGAAGGATCTGCGACAATACTGTGAACATTGTTATTGACATCTGCTAGAAAAGCTGTTGCGGCACCTGAAGCTAAGTCAATATCAGCAGACCCAAAACGAGGCTGCCCGCCGATATTCGTAAATGCACCACCGACAAAGACGCTACCAACGCCTAATGATAGACTTAATATCGGATTCGGCGTAGCATTTGGATTCCAAGCGTCAAGAATCCCAGCCGGAAAAGTAAATGAACAGATGAACTTTCGCGGTGTCCCACCGTTTGCATTAGAGAAAAATCCCCCAACCAAAAGCCTTCCCGCACTCCATTGAAGCGCAGTAACATCGCCATCCATGTTTGGATTCCATGGATTCAGTACTCCGGAGGTATTGAATGAGCATAAACGGGAGCGTGCTGCGCCACTATTGGCGGTGGTAAAACTTCCACCGATGTAAACATCAGCGCCGTTGATTACAAGCGCGCTCACGCCGCCATTATCAACCGCCGGATTCCACGGTAGAATTGCACCAGTATTGGCATCAATCGCCGCAAGGCGGTTTCGGACAAGCGTATTGCCACCATTGATTGGGGAATTTGTTGCCTGCGTGAAATCACCGCCAACGTAAATGGTTGTACCACTTATCGCAATAGCACGAACTGCGGCATTGAATATCGGAAAGGAACTGAGTGCATCATTCGGATCCACCGGAGGAGCAATCCAAACAAAGCCCGGAAGCGATGCCGTTCCCGTAGCATTGCTCACAGAGATACTTCCACTCGAAGCATTGATGGGAACCACTGCCCGAATTTGCGTCGGCGATACGACCGTAAATTGTGCCGTTGTCGCCCCACCAAAGCGGACCTGCCGCGTTCCCGTGAAATTTTCACCCGTTATCGTCACCGTTTCGCCCGGACGAGCCATGGTCGGCGTAAAACTCGTGACGGCAGGTGTCGGGACAATGACCGTAAAGCCCATGAACGTCCCCGTTCCGGCAGCACCGACAACACTAATGGTGTTCGTCGTCACGCCCGCCGGAACGCGCACACGGATTTGCGTCGGCGAAAGAACTGTGTATTGCGTCGGCGCAACATTGATGCTACCAAAACGCACCGCCGTCACGCCCGTAAAGCGTGTTCCCGTCAGTATAATTTCTTGCCCTATCAGTTGACTTTGCGGTTGCGTCCGCGTTATGGTCAAGGGTTGGAAGGTGATGATTGCCGTTGTTGAACCGCCGATGCTTGTAATAAGCATCGGACCGCCTGTCGTGGCGGGAGGCATCGTAAAGGTCAACCGATTATCGTTCTGCCGTTGCACGGTTTGAATGAGAATGCCATTGATACGCACGGTTAAAAGATTTGCAATAAAGTTTGCCCCCGTTACCGTCACGATCTCACCCGGCAATGGGCTTTCCGGTGCAAAACTCGTAATGGTCGGCGGCGGTATCACTTGCATTGGCGTTGACATGGTAACTGTTCCCCCGCTTGCTATCACCGTCAAATTTCCCACCGTTGCTTGCGTAAAAGTCGCCCGCATTTCCGTCAAACTCGTCCATTCCAGCGTTGCTGCCGTCAGCGTCCCAATCTGTACGACAGGCAACGGATGAAACTCCGTACCCAAAATCGTCAAGGTCTGCCCAAAGGCAAGGAACGTCCCCGGCTGCGCTGATGAAATCGTTGGTGGACGAACCATGATAAATGTGCCGAGCGAATCCGTTCCCACACCCGGAGCTTGCGCACGGATGAGTCCCGTCGAAGCGTCGTTAGGAACGGTAATAACAATCTGCCCGCTTGTAACGGGCGTAAACGCTTGCTTGTAGGCGCTTGTACCAAAATTCACCCCCGCCACACGCTGGAAATTTTCACCAAAGAGCCGCACCGTATCGCCCGCTCTTGCCCATTTTGGGAAGAAATTGACAATCGAAGGAGTCTTCACAAAATCGAAACTGCCGGGAGAAGCGGCAATACCCGTCGGCGTTTGAACGGTCACAGGACCCGAATTACCCAAATTCACCTGTGCTGTAATCGCGTTTGCGCCGCCACTAACAAAACTGAGCGCATTAAGCCCGCCAAAACTCACGGCGTTTGGGTTAGAAAGGCGATTGCCTTGAATCTGCACGGTACTTCCTGTTGTTCCGTAGGTGGGGATAAAGCCTGTTATTTCCGGCGCATTATTGAACGTAATCGTTTGGATAGAGTTTGCCACGCCCGCCGGAGAAATCAGCGTCACAACCCCGCTTCCGCCCGCTCCAACCACCGCCCGAATAAGCGTCGGCGAAACAATCTGAAAACTTGTCGCCGCAAATCCGCCAATGCCTACCGATGTTACACCACCTAATGCTGTGCCAGTAATCGAAATTGTATCGCCAGGAAATACCATGAGCGGCGTAATACTCGACACCGTTGGCTGAATCGAACCGATAGCAAAGAAGTGATTCACCGCAGACGGTACGGCACCTGCATTGGAGGTTATCGTCGTCATGGTGATATTATT
>JAAFHM010000138.1 GCA_013298375.1 Ignavibacteria bacterium
AATGCTCGTTTGCGTCGGGAGGGTTAGCTGCCGCGTCGTGCTGTTCCACGACGGGGAAATTGCCCCTGTGAAACCAAGCGGCGTAACAACCACGTTCCCCGTGTTCGGTGCAACCTGCAAAACGCTTGGTAAGCCGCTTGAGACTTGGGAAACCGCTCCACCGCTGCCGCTTGGCAGTGCTACCCAAGCACCAACACCGTTAAGAAAAAGGCTGGCGTTATTTGGGAGTATCGGCATAGCGCCCGGCGTTGCGAAACTAGCAAGAGCCAGCGAAACACTGTTACTCGTGACCGTCAAGCCGTTGCCCGACGTTCCCGTGAGACTTGAACCGATAGGAAGCGTGAATGCTTGAGGTACGACGTTTACAAGACTCCCAATCCCATCACTCTGCAAGCCAAGCGTGGTTAATACATTCCCGACCAACGTTGGCGTGAACGAGAAAGCGGTATACGATGGATGAACGTAGCCAGCACCAGGGGCGCTAAAAACATACCGCGTCCCGCCGCCTAAGTTGATTTGCGCAATAGCAATGCCAGCGCCCGCTTTCATCTGAACGACTTGATTTTCGCTAATACTCACCGAATCCGTCACCGCATCAAAGGCGTTGACGGTTTGCGCCCGCCAACTATTCATCGTCCCCGTACCGCCGCCACCGCCGCCGCTTCCGGGAGGAATTGCCCACAGCCCATCGCCGCGCAAAAACAAGAAATTCGCGTTGATCGACGGGTAGGCGGGCATAGCGCCGGGATTGATGGTAGTTGCTTGGGCAAGCGCAACACTTGTCGGCGTTACTGTGAGTCCGTTACTGCTTGTGCCTGTTAAGCCGGAAGCCTCAGGAATAGTGATGTTTAGCCGATTACCAGTAATCCCAACCGTTCCGCCGATAACGTTTATTTCCGACACGCGCCCCAATAATGTACCAGAGCCAAAGGCAGACACAGGCAAGCGCGGCACATATTCCGTGCCGTTGAACTGCGGAACCGCGTCCAGAACCGCACCCAGAGGGGCGAGGTACTGAGGCGGCATCGGCTCAACTTGTGTGTAGTGGAATTGGTTCATGGGTTAAATCGTAGTCGAAGTGCGGGCGGCCATCCTGCCGCTTGTGTTGCTAAAATCCGTATGCGTCGTTGCGTGTAGTAACCCGCATTTGACGTGACGGGGAAATCGTATTGGGTATTTGCTGCCAGTGTTTGTGCGGTGCGCGAGTCCAGCGTTACCCACGTTGTACCGTCGTTACTTGCTTCATAAACCCACGTGCGCGGCAAGTGATTCGTGTTCACATTCGGTGCAAAAATGGTGTAGGTTGTTTCCTTGAAGCGCAAGCTCGCTTGCAAGCGCAAAAACTCCGTTCCTGCTGCCGTTACGCCGAAGTAGAACACCGAGGCATTCAGCGTAAAGGCTTGGTACGGCTCTTGTCCTGCGTTGTTGGCATTGCCGGATGCGGTGTAGGTCACGCCGGAAAGCGTTGTCGTGTTTGCCGTCATTACCTGTCCAGCGCGGGGGAATGCGAGAATTTGCGCCAGCGTCACCGATTGCGCCGATGTTGCCGTGCCGAAGGCTGTTTGCACCTGCACCGTACCTGATGCGCCCGTGTCGGCAATGACGGCGGTAATTTGTGTGGAGGAATTGACCACAAAATTTGCCGCATTTACCCCGCCAAACCGCACGGCTGTTACGCTCGTGAAGTTCGTGCCTGTGATAACAACCGTGTTACCAATCGCGCTCAGTGTTGTCGAAAGCGCGGAAATCGTAGGGGTCGGGTCTAAGTAGGTGAACCCTGCACGACTGCCGGTTCCACTTGATGTCACCACCACCACATTTGACGGCGTAAGCGGGTATGCGCCCGCTACGAGTGTTACCGTTATCTGCGTGGCGGAATCGACGGTGTAGGTTGTTTGCGCCACGCCGCCAATCGTGAGCGATTGCACACCGAAAAAGCCTGTTCCGGTGATAACCACCGTCGCGCCAACGCTTGCGCTTGTGGGTGCAAAGCTGGTGATAGTCGGCGCGGTGATGGTTTCGTCAGTGTAGTATTCCGCTTCTACTGCCCATCCGGGCAGGATTTGATAACCGCCTGGCGCAATCGTTATCGTTTTGCCCGAAACCGTAAAATCAGCGGCAAGCGTGGAATGCTCTTTGCCGCGCACGTGCAGCAAGAGAACCGTGTTTGGGCGCGGCGTGTAGCTGAGTTGGGAAAGAGCGTTTGTTGCTGTGACAGTGAGTATCTCACGGAACGGGGGAGCGCCTGTGCCGGAACCGCCGCTTGGCGTTTCCAACGTCAATGAACGATCGGGATTCACTTTCACGAAGCCACTACCGGGCGGAAGCAATTGCTCTAAATCCAGCGTTATATTGCCGTTTTCGCTAGTCCCTTCCCTGAGTACGTGAATACGGTCAGCCATCAGTTTTTCCGATTTTCGGGTAACATCATGTAGCAATCCGCAACTGCTTCCTCTTGGATAAGAAGCAGTTGCGTTTTAATGAGGTCTAAAAAGAGGTCTGCGTCACGCATTGCTTTTCGGGAAAAGGTCAATCAAAACACATTCTTCCCAACCCTGCATACCTCTCCAATTCTGCGTTTCCATGCCCACGCTGTGAATCTCGCGCAGAATCCCACCGCCAACATCCACGAAAACGGAAGCCTTCGGACTGTTCCAAAATTTAAGCAGGTCGTTGATAACGCCCGCCGTATTTTGGAAATCGGTGCTTAATTCCAGCATCATCGTTTTACTATCGCGCAGACTTTTGACCGCGACAAAGTGCCGCTTGCCGCTGTAGTCTGCGCAGACAGCAAGTTCTCGCCCTGCTTTGACGCGGTATTCTTTGACGGATAATTCTAAATCGCTTTTAATCATGGCGGCGCTCTAGTACTGGTGTAGAGGGTCAGTGGAATATGAAAAACGATGCGGATAATTTCAGTTTCGTCCGTGAGCGTACCGCTCACGATAGTTTCAGACGAAACATCCAAATAGCGTTGAATGCGGCGAATGGGCTGCAAGAGTGTGTACAGCCGTGTTGGTGCTAATCGGGGTACACTCGTTGCTGCGGGATTGATGGCGCTTGCGGGTAATCGTACTGCATTGAAGCCAGCGCTTGCCGGAGCGCCCGCGAAAAAACCGCTACAAACCGTTCGTTGCGGCTTAAATCGCGCCGTTCAATGTTCTCCAAAATGCAGTGTGTCAACTCGTGGTAAAAGGTCTCGTGCAGCCTGTCTTTATCCGTGTCTTGCGCGTTGTTGAGGCGGATAAGTGCTTGGCGGTGATTGTACGTTCCCCAAGCATTCAGTTTTTCGCAATAAGCGGAATCGTACTTAACAGTGATGTGTGTGCTGTAAACCTCGAAGCCGCATGGAATCTTGCTCGTCAGTGTGTCTTGCGCGTGAACAGTGCTTGAACCGAACAGCCAGAGAATCAGTATCAACCCCGCAGCACGTAAACCGCCGCTTGGCATAAGCTCTTCCTTCGCATCCTGCAAGAGCGCACCGACAAGCTGCTCAATGACGGCTTGAACGATAAGCGCCAGTTGGGGCGAAATAGCCAGCCCCGCAGCGCTCAAGAGCGGTGTGAGCGCGAAACTCAAGAACATGAGCGCTATGCCCACGACCTTCTGCCAGTTCCACGCGATGCTGGAGTAATTGAAAATAATGGCGTAAAACACGCCAGCCAGCGCCACACGGGTTGTTTCGGGAATCTCAATCCCCAGCGCCAGTGCGCCCTGCACAATAAGCGCGACCAGACCCGCAGCCGTCGTTTTCGGGTTCAGCGACCGAACGTAGTTCCACGCCGCCGCAAAAATGCTGTTCATAAGTGCCTCTTGTAAATTCTGAAATAAAACAGTGAAAAAATTATCGGGATTTTGCTGCTCCATGCGCTGCAACTCGCGCAAATACTTGGTATTCGCGTCAAGATGCTTTTCCTCAACGCCTTTTGCAACAGGCGGAATCTCCGGCACTGGTATTGGCGGCGTGATCAGGGATGCGGGTTCTATGCGGGGTTCTTCGGGCATGACTTTAAAGATAGCCAAGAGCAAAAGCGTTGATAGCAATGTGAATAATATTGTCCGCAATAATTAACAGCCAAACGCTCATAAATACTGGGGTCTCTGGTGGATATCCCGTTGCTTGACATTCAGACCAAGGCTTGTTTACGCCAATGTAGTTTTTTACGAAAACAACGTATCTGGCTAATCGGAATCTATCTATAAGGAAATGGCTAATTGATATAACACCAATAGCCGCCAAAGATGGAGAGAAGAAAAACCAGAACGGTACACTATAAAACAGCACATGAAGCCCACAGGCAAATGAATTTGTGGTCTTATTCTTTGCCATCCAATCGGATTGCAAAATGTAATCGCCGACAAGGTGAAAAAATATTTGGGTTGCAGTTACTGAAAACATAATATTTTTTTGATAGTGATTCAAAATTCGCCGTACTTCTCGCCTCGTGGCGGAGGCAGTGCTGCCATAAAGAGCATGAGCGCACCCAGCAGCATCATCGGCAGCCATGCAAAGACGATGACGGGCATAGCGATAGGGCGGTTTGCCCACGTATCGCCGCCCCAGTTTCGCGCCCAGACAAGAACGCAGGTTGCCAGAAGCATTCCGACTGCGAAGTATGCGATAACGTAGTACATCATTGTTTTTGCTGAATATTATGGTTTGACGCGGCTTACGGGTTGTTCTCTGAATTTTGAAATATCCCAGTTATCCTTTTCTAGCTCATCACGGTTTTCCGCAAAAAGGTGCGGTTTCCTCTGTGATTTGGGCAATACGTCTAACGTTGCCGTCGCTGCCTCCGATTCCGGTGCGGGAGGCAGTACCGAATCTTGCTGGCTTGCGCCTTCGGCAAACGCTTCCGCCGCTTCAGGGAATGTGCTATTTGGAGTCATATCATCATTGAGAATTTTTTCATTGCTCTCGGTGCTGCTAACCTGTTTTTCGAGTAGTTCCGCTTTTGCTTCTGCTTTGCCTAATCGGTAATTCATTTCAGCAAGAACCCTCAATGCATCGCGTGCCTGCTCATGCGCTTTCTGCCTGTCATCAATACTCATTTTCGCCGTTTCAAGCAAAATTCCTTCTGCTTCCGAGGTATTAGCATCGCGGTTGTTCGAGCGCCCAACGGCAGAGGTTATCCGCGATTTTCCTTGATTTACCAGAAAACCACCGCCACCAGCACTACCGCGCCGTCCGTATGCCGCTGTCGCGCCTACGCCAAGCAGTAAACTTCCCACCAGCGAAATTACCTGAACCCAGATGTTGTGTTCCATTTCATCTTGTCCCAATCTGCATTTCTTCAGCAATTTCCTGTACATCGGCATTGATGCTGGCTTGCACTTCGCGAGGTATTTGTATTTTTAACACATCCGAAAATCTGTTTTCTATCCGCGTTAAAACCGCGTAGAAAAACATGATTTCACGAGGCTTTTCAGGGTACATTGCATAACGCATCAGCACCCACATTTGCACAAAATTCACGAACCAAAAGATTACCGAAAGCGGTACAACGAACTCTAGTATCAGCCGTGCAAGCGTCGCTGCGTCCGTGCGAAAGAAGTGATACATCATTACGACCAGTACCGACGACCAAGCCCATAGCGCGGCGAATGCTGCTCTGAGGCGATCTTCACTCTCTCGTTTGACGACAGCGCGAAACTGCCAAAAACCAGCAACGGCGGTACACGCTGCGATATATCCTGTAGTAGAGGCAATCTCGTACCAGTATCCCGCGAAAACAATCACAATTTTTCCTGCCAGTAGTGCCAGCAATCCGCTTGCACTCACGTATTCAAGGAACCTGTTGGGGCGAATCAAAATAATATGTTCAAAGAACCAGTCTGTTGCAGAGCGAACCGCTTGACGAACTAAGAGTCGAAGCGGTTTTCCACTAGCATAGCGGTAATACACAGAATGCACAAACATTCCGACGAGAAACGCGACCAGAGCCGCAATTGCTATGAGCGGATTAGTCGTCATACTCTTCAATAAGTTCGAGGGCGCGGGGCGGTAATTGAATCCGCTCAAACCGTGCTTCCCATCCGTTGAGGAAATCCCGACACGTGCGCACGTTTTTCGCTCCGGGCGGCATATTGTGTCGTACATTGCGCTCAATATCGTCAGGCAATTCGTTAAGCGCATACTCGTTGTCAGCGCCGCGTAAAAGCGCTCTTATGCCGCCCGGACCTTGTTGGTGCGCAAGGTAGAGATTGACAGGCGTAACCTGAAACCCGCGCTCTTCCAGCATCTTCGCATTCTTCAGCGCGTAACTCATTGCCCAGCGCGTGTTGATTTCGGGGTCGTACACATTTGCGACGCGGTGCATGGGCATAATTTGGAACAGCCCCGCAGCACCACTTGGGTTTCTTGCTGCCGGCTTAAAATCGCTCTCGACCGCGCATTTTTTAAGCGCGTACTCGACTGGAAGCCCCATTTCGTGCGCTATCTCGGCTACAAGTTCGATAATTTCATCGCGTGTCATTGAATCTGGAATTTTGCTGTTGGAAAATCGGGGATCATCTCAGTCCATGCCTCTTTGTCGTCCTCGTAATTATCTTGGTCGGTAACTTCTATCGTGACTGACCACGTTTTATCAGCGTTGATGTTGATTTTTTCGATAAGCTCAAACAAGTCCGCGAGGCATTTCGAGGCGCTGGTGTTGTAGTACGATACGTTCACCAGTAACGTAAACGGCTTGCCCAGCGTCGCATAATCCCGCAGCCAATGCTCAATTTCCTCGAAAACGGACATTATACCAACATCGTAACACTCACCTTCAATGCTGCCAACGCCTGTTTCGAGGTTGAACAGCACAGAAGGTTTTTCTTTCTCACGCTCTAGTACGAGATTTTTCATACCGTTATTTTCTCGGGGCGGCGTAACCGCGTGAAATCATCAATTCTTCGTATTTCTGCTCTTCAACAATCACAAAACGCAATAGCCGCCCGTAAATATCGCGGTTCGGCGTTTTGCCGCTGCCTCTGTGGAGGGTAACAATTTTCCCTTCGGCAATCTCTTTCGCGTAGGTTTTTGCCTTTGAGCCAAGGCTCAATGCGCGTTCAACAGAAATGCCCGCTCGTGCTGCTTGCCCGTCTAGTCTGTCGCCTTGCTTTGATTCCCACGCATCGAAACCGAGGACACGCACTTTCACGGTGTCGACGTTTTTTTCACAATAGAACGTATCGCCGTCAACGACTTTGGTAACAAAAACCTCGCAGGTATCGGACTTGTCGATAGCTTGCGCAAAAGCAGGAACGCACGAGGCAAGAACCAGCAATGCAAGGATAACTAGCCATGTCGCCGCGCTGTCAAGTCGAGGCGTGAGGGTGAAAGAATGAGTTTTCATGCGGTATTGAGGGATGATGGTGGTGAAATTAGTTTTTCAGATATGCGCCTGAAAATGGTGTTACAATCGAAGGCGCAATCTCCGCCGCCGTCGCTGCATTGACGCGGAAAAGGCGGCTTGCGCTGTTATCCAGCGCGAAGACGGTTGTTGCATCGGCGACACAACCGAAAAGACCAGAAGGCAGAGGATTTGCGCCGCCTGCGAAGGTTGCGAGACCAGTATTAACAGCCGCCGCACCGTCGTATTCAAACCAGCGTAGTTGGTTGCCAATCGTAGCCCAAAAACGATTCGCCGCAAATGCCGTGCGCCCTGATTGAGAGCTAGGTATAGACGTACTGGATGCAAGCGTCGCCAAACTTGTTGCGTTAATGATTTTCCGTACACCTGTGCCGCCAACCGACGTGCAGAGCAGCCCGTTACCAGCGCCGATGTGAGTAATCCCAGCGTTGCTATCAATGCTCACGTTGGAGAATGTTGCCGCCGCAAAATCAGCGATGACCATATTCCTGCTTGGGAGTGTCACTGCGCCGTGAACGATGTACGCTTTGCCATTCATAAAGACGGCATCCAAAAAACTTCCCGGAAGGCTTACCGCACCTGCGCCAAGCGGCGTGAGTGTAGCATTGCCATAATTATAGTCGAAAAACCGCGCCGTGTTGCTTCCGACAGCAAGCAAGCGGGTTCCGTCAACGAATACCCGGAAGATGTTCGTTACGCCCGTCGCATCCAACGCGATAAATTCATTCCCATTTCCGTCTGCGTGAACACGGATGTTGTTGCTGCCCTGATAACGCGGAATAAACCAGTATCCATTTGCAAACGCCTGTCCGTATGCCGTGCCGCCAGCCCAATCGGAAAATGAACCAGGCTGTACTGCAAACGGCGATTTGTCAACAAACCGAACGAGGTTGCTACCGCCCGAAATCAGCACGAAATCGTTACTCACCTCTGCCGACGACGTAGAAACCGCGCTCACAAAGTTCTGCGTAGTGTTTGCCGAAAGCGTAATGACCGCATTGGCGGGCGTGAAATAATGCCCTGCCAAAATCGGCGTAATTTTGTACGTTCCGGCAACACGAGCGGGGAACGAGTAATTGCCTGTTGCATTCGTTGTCACGGTATCAATGAGCGTGTTTGTGCCGTTATCGCGGCGCTCTACCGTAATGCCGTTTTGCACCGCGCCTGTAATCTGACCAGAAAGGATGTAGGTTGGCGGTCCCTGCATGAGGGACTTTGCTTGCATATCGGCGATAAGAGCGTTGTACTCCGCGACGATGTTGCCGGAGTTCGCGGGGGCGCGGTAGTCGAGAGGGGTGATGGAGCCGCCGCTAGGACGCTGGGCAGGGGTGAGTTTCCCGTCAGCGCCGAGGGTAGCAATACCGTTCGGCTGCCCAAGTTTCTGATAGACACCTGTTTTGAACTCGGTAGCAACGCGGGTTGCAAACGCAGTGATTCGTTGAACTAAAGTTGGCATAATTACAGTGTTTTAGCGTTTTCAACCGACCAGTCATAAACCGTGCCGTCGAAATGACCAGTAAGTTTTCTTCGTTGGTTATTGCCTACTGCGATACTGATAACATTGCTGCGGTGGAATAGCGAGGTCGGCAAGACGAAATTTCGTGATGCACCCGTCGAATTTTTCAAGATGATGACGTGCGGTTCGCCCATAACGGGAAATTGAAAATCATTGATGGTCGGAGCCAGATTTGCGGCTGGCATCGTGATATTTACGAGTAGTCCACGGTTCCACTGAATCGGGAAAATTACCGGTGGTGTGCCGGAAGGCAGATTTTGCACAAGCCTTGCCCAGGCATTCGGGAGATGTAGCGCTGGAACGAAACCGTTTGTATCCAAGGGCGCAAGTCCATTACTTGCGCCCTTGAGCAACCGAACAGCCTTGATTTCCTGCGCTATCCGAGTAACAACAGCCGATATGCGAGAGGAAAGCGTCATTGCTTACAGCAAGCCTGTGTTAAATACAACAACGAAATCCGTGTCCGGTACGCCGATTTCGTTGTCATACTCACTTTTCAGTTTGAAAAGAGTATTTGCCTGTATTTGCGTGTACACATCGGCAGCATTGGCTTTTGCCGCAAGCTGACCAAGAATCGTTGTCGCAAAATTGGGGTCATTGCCGAGTGCATCGGCAACCTCTTTAATCGTATCAATCAATGCCGGAGCCGCGCCTACAACATTCTGAATTGCTGTGTCAACGTACAATTCCGTAGCGTAGCCGCCACCAGTGATGGCGATAATTTTGTCGTCCAGTTTCTTCAGTGTGTCAGCTGTCGCTCCTACACCACCTTTGATGTCGTTGATTGCAGTCTGAATAGCAGCCGACACCTGATTCACGATGTCGTTATAGCTTTTCCCCGTAGCACCATCGTCAAGGAACAGGGATATTTTAGGCTTTCGTGCGCCGCTTTGGTATTCGTTGAAAACATCTCTAATGGCTTCAGCCAAAAGAATTACGCGCTGTACAAGTGTCATGGTGTTAATCCTGTTTTGAATAATTGAACAAAATTGGTTGCTTGATTTTCTAGGTTATCAGTCGTGTCAGCGATGTCGTTATCGTTCTGGTCGATTGCGCCTTGGAAGGCTTGCAGCGCTGCTATCTCGGCGGCTTGCGCTTGGAGGGTAGCGGCGATTTCTGCGGGCGTGTCGAGGGCTGCTGGGTTGCCTGAGATAGGAGATGCTGCGTCAAGTGAACCAACCGTAGAACTATTTGTGCCGAACGGCTGCCACAAGAAACCATTACACCAGTATTCATCACCATTCTGAAGGATTGCAATTTTGCCGCCCCACAGAGCAATAGGTGTTTCCGGCGTGTCAACCGGAAGCGAAGGGACGTAATATTCTCGTTGCTGAGGTGTAGGCGTTGGCATAGTGCATTAACAGCATAAGGATGAATGCAAGAGTAGAGGCACGTTCGCGGGAGAGGACGGGTGCGAAAAAGGCGCTTCCGCGTATGTTGTCCACATACCCGCGAAAACGCCTGACACAAAAATACAATGCCCTTGGGGAAAGTTTCTACGAAGTTTCTACGAAGTTTCTACGGTAGGACGGTGAACGGTCTAGTTCACTTTTATGCACCCCCAGCAAATACCGCGCACCACCTTCGGTTCTGTAGCCAAGCTTTTCGGCTA
>JAAFHM010000247.1 GCA_013298375.1 Ignavibacteria bacterium
GACGTTGGGACAGGTGGCGGCTTCCCGGGAATCCCCCTAAAAATCGCCTTGCCCGAAATTCAAATGCTACTCGTGGATTCGATTGCTAAAAAATCGAAAGCTGCCGGAATGTTCGCCCAGCACACGGGTTTGCGACATATCTCAGCGCAAACCGTGCGTGCCGAAGCGCTGGCGGATAAGGCGGAATTTCGCAAAGTGTTCGATGTCATCACCGCCCGCGCCGTTGCACCACTCGTGCAGTTGGTGTCGTGGGTACAACCGCTTTTGAAGCCCACAGCGCAGATGCTCTTTCTCAAAGGTGGCGACCTCGAAGCCGAAATCGCCGAAGCCGTGAAAAAATTTCCCACGCTTGCCGTTGAGGAAATGACGATTGAAATGAGCGGCACGAATTGGTTCAAAGCACAAGAAAAGAAGCTGTTAATATGCCGCTTGGGTTCGTAAGTGCTTGAGGGCAAAAATTTTCCTCGCCCGTCGTTTTCGTTCTTTCGCTTCTGCGGATTTTTTTGCATATTTGCTTGTATCTATTTCGTTGACGTGTCAACGGTTGCGCAATAGACGTTTTGTGAGTAACAACTACGATAACCCCTTGTCTTCCTCATATTTTTCCTTCTCAATCATTATGACTACGCTGCAATTTACCGAAACGCACGAGATGATTCGCCGCACCGCACGCGATTTTGCTCAAGATGTTATCGCTCCCTCTTCGGTTGAGCGCGATTTGACGGCGGAATTTCCCCACGACATTATCCGCCAACTTGGTGAACTCGGCTTTATGGGCATGATGGTTTCGCCAGAATGGGGCGGAAGCGGCTTGGATGCTGTCAGTTACACTATCGCTATGGAAGAAATTTGCAAAGTTGATGCCAGTGTTGGTGTGGTCATGTCGGTTAATAACTCTCTTGTTTGCTGGGCTTTGGAGCAGTATGGCACCGATGAGCAGAAAGAGCGCTTTTTGCGCCCATTGGCTTCGGGACAGAAAATCGGGGCATTTTGCCTAAGCGAACCTGGAGCAGGCTCAGATGCGACGCAGCAAGCAACCATCGCTGTTCAGCAAAACGGCAGTTGGGTCATCAACGGCGCAAAAAACTGGATTACCAACGGCACAACCGCGAGTATTTTTCTCGTTTTGGCACAAACCGACCGCGAAAAACGCCACAAAGGAATTACCTGCTTTATCGTCGAGGGCGATATGGAAGGATTTGAACGGGGCAAAAAAGAGGATAAAATGGGCATTCGCTCCAGTGACACGTGTTCACTCAGTTTCACCAACGTCAAGGTTTCCCATTCTACGCACGTCTTGGGCGAAGTTGGTCGAGGATTTAATATTGCCATGGAAGTTTTGAATGGCGGGCGCATTGGTATTGCTTCTCAGGCGCTCGGTATTGCGCAAGGCGCATTTGAAGCAGCAGTGAAATATTCCAAAGAACGCAAAGCATTTAACCGCCCCATTGCTGATTTGCAAGCGATTCAATTCAAACTTGCCGAAATGTCCGTCAAAATCGAAGCCGCACGGTTGCTCGTTCTCAAAGCTGCCACGATGAAAGATAAGCACGAAAATATCATCAAAGCTGCAGCACACGCAAAACTTTTTGCCTCGAAAATTGCCGTAGAAGTGGCTCTGGAAGCTATTCAGGTGCATGGTGGTTACGGTTATGTTCGTGAGTACCTTGTGGAGCGCTTCTTACGTGATGCCAAAATTACCGAGATTTACGAAGGTACAAGCGAGGTGCAGCATATCGTAATTGCCCGTGAGGTATTGAAAGAGACCGTATAAAGACTTATTCGGAAGCTGTTTTGACAAACTCACTTTTGCTACAAGCAAGGGTGAGTTTTTTTGTTTCATGGAGAAGAAGGAAAAAAACTTCCGTTTGGCTGCTTGAGAGGAAATTACGGTGAGCGTTTTATGTGTATGCTAGGGCGGGTGCTACCGTCAAATTTATTCCTTAAATCCGCTTTCAGACTACTTGCACACTCACGGGAACATTCAAACTCACGGAGTACCCTTTGCCGATATCTTCCATATCTTCATCGCCCTCCTCATGGAACCAAGTTATACGGACAGATTTTTCTTCCGTATAGTGTTTATCCAGAAACTTCATCAACAAGCGCAATTCCTTGTTTGATGCGGTGTTGAAGTAATTGAGATTAAAAGCGACGTGCAGCGTACGCGAAGGATTTTCGGCAAAATATTGATTGACCCAATCGTGGACACAGGCATAAAAATTGTTGGCGTGTTCGGGAAAGGAAACTCCGACAATCTCGCCGCTACCGGTTTCTGCATCGAAGGCAATACGTGGTGTTTGGGTTGTTTGGTTGATGATAAGTGATTCCATAGCTATCAAAAAATGAAAAATGATACTTCAAAACACTGTAAGAGATTTATTTTTCTACCGTGGCGGTGATGCTGAAAAAAGTGTGGGATTCATCAAACGGGGCAAAGTCGAATGTTACATTGCCTCCGGTTTTCATAGTAATTTCAATGAGTCCTAAGCCCGCTCCTTTACTGCCTTCTGGAGGGTCAGACTCAATGCGCTCTTCGTGGTATGCCTTCAAAGCGGCTTTGTCGAGCGTAAGGAGATGATCGCACTGTGATTTGAGGCGCTCTGCGTTGGCATTGCGGACGAGATTCCCCGAATTGACGGAGTAATGCGTACCACTATCGGCTAAAATCAGAATACCGACACCAACTTCTGTGCCGTCGGATGCTATCTCGGTTTCGGCGGAATAATTCTTGACATTCTGCGCCAATTCGACGAAAATCCCGAACATTCGCCGGACTTTGACATCAAATCCCAAGCGGTTTTGGAGTAGGCTTCCTAAATCTACGACGATATTTTGGGACAGCCCGCCTTTGAACATCATCAGGACTTGTGCGGATTTTGCAACGGTATAATGTTGCATAATTTCTTGTGCGACCACTGCGTTTTTGGGAAAAATAAAGAAAATATGTTGTTGTTACAAAGCGGTAAAAAGTTGAAAAATCTATAATTTCAGCCAGCGTTTGAGAAGTTCCGTCACAACGGGATTCATGGCGGTCAGCGCAAGAATCATCAGCCCAATGAGGAAATTGATTTTGAGATTCATGCTACTAAATTTTCCATTCATTTCTTCGCACAAAGCCTTGATTTCTCCTTGCAAGCGGGTTTCAACGGTTTTTATCTCCTCGCGGACAGCCTTCATCTCACCCATAAATTCTGCTTTGGTAACAAGTTCTTTGGTGAGTTCGTCCTTGAGTTCTATTTTTTTCTGTACGGCAAGTGCTTTTGCCTCTTCTTCTACCCGTTGCACACCGCTTTCAACGGTCTTTGCTACCTTTGCAGCGAGTTCCTTACCGAACTGTTCTTCGATTTGTTGGTAAAATTCAAGTGGAATGGAATATGCCATGATGATATGCAAAAGATTGGCGAACAAATCCTTTTTGCAAAATACAACATTACACCCGCACTCCCAAAACCAACATATCATCCACTAGGGCAATCGCATGAAAATTTCAAACCCGCATCAAATCAGCATTCCAATATCATCAGTGTTTGTCGTTTAACGTGTAGAGACAAGGCAATGCCTTGTCTCTACGGCATAGATTTTTTTTCATGCGATTGCCCTAGGTTGCGCAGCGTTTATCGTGAACGCTGCCATCAAAGGTTCGGCTGAGAAATTGAATGTGCTTCTCTGCATCATTGATGACGAGATTCTTCACGGTGTGTTTTTTTTTTACCGCTATACTGCTTCTTTTGTTTCGTCCTATTCTGCGGACGCTCAATTGGGCGCTCGGTTCCATCAAGACACAGCGATTGACGCTTCTCTCGACTCATGCTCTCTCAGCGTTCCAAAAGCTCATGATTCGCTCGGCATGGAAGCATATCTGTACGCATCAGTGTTTGGCGCAAGGCATCCATGCCCACAAGAAGGTACTGATGGGACTGTCCTTGATACATACCCCACCGGGCGGCGTGATATTCTTGAGTCGGATTGTTCTTCAGATACGATACCACAGACAGCAGCAGATCTTCGGTCGTCGAAAAAACGCTATCACTTCGCTGACTTCGTTTCCTCTGATGAGGCTTGCCGTCAATGGTTGATTTCTCCATCAGACGATCCCATGTCGTTGCAAAATCACGATGTAAGGCAACAAAGTCTCGGTGCGATAAACCAACGACACTCAAGAGATTGCTTCGAGTTTTTTTGTAATGTTTTGTAGTCCATAATCACCAATCTCGCTCTTTTGAGAACACTTTGCAAAACTAACTTAGATAATGTCTATTGAGTTGTAGGCAATAATAGAGGTCGTTTGTAGATAGCAAAATGGCGTTCTATTCTTTGACGGAAATCCAAAAGGGACTTTCAGTCCCAATCAAACCTCTGCACTTTTAGTGCAGAGTGGTTCAGTACAGACTCCTGCGTAACTTCAGTCACTATCTCATTCTGAAACGCTTGCAGAGAATATTGGGGCAAATGTTTCATTATAAGTCATGGAGAAAGCCTATTTTTTCGGATAGAAATCAAGGATGTTTTGACTGTTTCCATCCTTTTCTTATCTTGGGTTTGCCTGAAGTACAGATGCGAAGCCTTCTTGGATAAATGTGGAAAAACTCTTGTTGTAAATGCTTAGTAAACACTTGAAATGGCACGTATTTTGCCTAAATTGCTACAGGGTATTACCGACATAAATCCGTGTCGCTACTACTCGTCAAACCATTGTTGCATATTTTTTCTCGTTCATGAATCCCTTTTTTCAATCAAGCACTCTCCGTCTCAAGATACGTGCTGTTCCGTTCATAGCGGCACTACTGCTTCTCTTGACCAATGCAGCCCAAGCACAAAGCACCGGGCAGCGTGGTTTACGCTGTTCAGAGGCTATTACCTTCTGCCAAACAACATTCCGTGCGTCTTTTCCGACCGACAGCACGTTTTTACAGGAGTCTTTGCCTCCATTGTCTTGTGTAAATATTACCGCAACAGCACCATTGCGTACCAATGGCGTGTGGTATAAACTGACGGTGTACCAAAAGGGAGATTTGGGTTTTGGTATTGATCCCCTTAATGAAAGCGGCAACCGCAATGGGCGTGTGAATCTTGATTGGGCGCTCTTTCGAGTGACCGACAGCACTAATTGTGGGCGTTTAGGTACTCCAATTCGCTGCAACAGCGCAAGCAATGGTGGTTTGACAGGTGCGATCGAAACAGAACCCGGAGAAGATAGCAACCCTGCCTTTAGCCAGCCAATCCGCAATGTCAATCCGGGCGACGAATTTCTGCTCCTTGTACTGAATCCCGACAATCATCGCTTTGGCTATACGATTGATATGGGATTTTCATCCTCGCCAAATTTAACCGCGCAAATTCCTCTGAGCCTCAAAAGTCTTGCTGCGCCACGTAATGTTTGCCAAACCAGCACACTCAATATTGAAATCTCGGATAATGTTCTTGTGAACGCCGCCACAAGCGGCGTGTTTTCGCTTGTGAGCGCACGAGGCGTTGTCCGCACGATTACGCAGGTGTCGTCGCAGCGTTTCGGTATTACCACAAGTGCCTCGCAAAGCGCGTTCGATAAGTCATTTACGCTCTTTTTATCCTCGCCGATTGAACAATCCGAGCTTTACACCCTGCAAGTTCGCCAAACATTGCCCGCCTCGTGCCAAAATCTTTCGACCACAGCACAGATTTCTTCGATAATTGCTGTTGGTCCGCGTGTGGATATTACTGGCTTTCGGGAATACTGCTCCGGTGGTGCAAAAATTTCTGCTTCATCGGATTTTCGTAATTATTTTTGGGAGAATGCCCGCACGGGTGAAAGCGTCGGCAATACCCGCACCGTCGTTGTCCCCGAAGGTGAATATCGCCTGACCGTCATTGATAACAACGGCTGCCAAGCCTCCACAAGCGCTCTGGTGCGCTCGACAACAGCAATAACGCTGACCTTGAATGCAAGAGGCGGTAAATCCTCGTTTTGCAACTATGGCGATGGCACCGATGGCGTACTGCTCGAAGCCACGCCCGGCTTTGACCGTTATGAGTGGTTTTTTAATGGTACACCTTTGACAGGAATTGCGACGACCGGCACAACCAGCGAAAAATACACCTTTGATTCGCCCGGTTTATACACCGTGCGAGCGTATGTCAATGGCTGCGAAAGCGTTTCTAACGCTGTCCGCACAACCATGTTTGCGATCCCAGCCAAACCTGTTATTAGGCGCGTCGGAAACTATTTGACTGTCGTGAATCCACAATTGCCCAATGCGAGCTATTATTGGGTTCGCCGTTTTGGGAAAGATTCGGCAAGAGGCATTGAAAATGGCTGGGACTGCTCACCCACAGAAAGCGGAACATATTACGTGCAAGTACGCAATCAAAACAACTGTTTGCTTGAATCCGACACGCTTTCCATTACCATTGCTTCTGTCCGTCTGCGGCTTGGAACTGACTCGTACTCTTCGGTACAAAATCGTCAGTTTGACATACAATTCCGCCTTGCCAATCTGCTCAATACCGCACAAATGGTCGGTGCAACAAGTCTTACCTTTACGTTGCGTTTTAATGCAAATCTTTTGGGTGTACTGACTTCAAATCAGCCTGGGCTTGTCCAAAATCGCCGCGACAGCGTTCCGAACCGCTTTGTTACGATGAATCTGCCCGTGAATGTTCCGTCCAACGTCACTTCTGCCATTGTTGGCGCATTGCGCGTCATCGCCTTGATACCATCGGGGCAAGTAGGCGCAGCCGCAAGTAGTGTTCGGACGACCACAGCAACAGGACTATTTTTGGAGAATATTGCTTGCCTTACGCCTACTGGCAAAGTTATTCAGGGCATTCGCATTGATACGACGCTTGGGAACTTCCGCTTGCTCAATGCAGGAGCATTTATCGGCGGCAGTATAGCTGTGGTGCCAGAAGGGACAGAGACTCACGCGCCAGACGATATAACACTCACTATTGCACCGCACCCGAACCCTAGCACCGAAGGCGTATTTGTGCTGGATTATACGCTTGATTCCAAGCACAACGAGCAAGAGCAAACCGTCTCGGCATGGTTACAAGATGCTTTTGGCAATCGCATCAAAACACTCCTCGCTAACGAGCGGCGTACCAAGGGATTATACTCGCCGGAATTTGATGTGAGCGATGTTCCTAAAGGCGCATATTTCCTTGTTA
>JAAFHM010000633.1 GCA_013298375.1 Ignavibacteria bacterium
TTTTTCTACTGCACCCGTTTTGAGAAACAATGCCTTGGAGCCGCGTTATGCCGTCTTGCGCACGTTTTTAGTGGCGCTCAATGACGGATATATCGCCATGCCGGGCGGACTCACCCGTGCCGCCGCCGATAAACACACGTTTCTCGTCTCGAATCAGGCAGGTGGCACAAGCAAAGACACGTGGGTACTGGCTTCCGAACCGGAACCGATGCCGTTGCGTGTCCAAAAGCAGCCCGCAAACGATGTCGCAAACCACGAAGAACAGCTTGCCAATGGCGAGCAGCCCTTCATACGGCACGAATACACGCTTTCAAGCCGTACTGCGGAGAATCTTTTTTGGGTCGGGCGCTATGCCGAGCGTGCGCAGAATACCGCACGGCTTTTGCGAACAATTTTGCAGCAACGCGCCGAACTTGTTCCGCAGGGTTTCGCGCAAGGAATTTCTGAAGGAAGCAGCCGCACCGATACGACCTTTTTGTACACACTCCTTTACGCCCTGACGCAAGTAACTATGACCTATCCGGGCTTCGTCGGCGAAGAAGGTGAGGAAAATTTGCGCAAACCGGAAGCGGAACTGATCGCTGTCGCGCTTGATGTGGAGCGGCTTGGAGGCTTGGCTTCGACGTTGCTTTCCTTCAAACGCTCTGTCTATGCAGTACGGGAGCGACTTTCGGGCGATACGTGGCGTGTGATGGGTGATTTGGAGCGCTCGTGGAACGATTTACAAAACGTTGCCGTTCAACATTCGGTGAGCGACGAATCGCGTCTTTTGCTGCTCCAACGCGCTTTGGATAGCGTGATTGCTTCCTTGTCGGCATTTTTGGGGCTGAATATGGAAAGCATGGGTTACGACGAAGGCTGGTTCTTGTTGGACGCGGGGCGGCGATTGGAGCGGGTTGTGCAGGTATCGTCCTTGCTGCGCTCGCTTTTTGTGTTCAAGCAAGAAGCGGCAGTAGAACAGCTTTTGCTCACGCAAACACTGGAATTGAACGAATGTTTGATGACGTACCGTTCGCGCTACCGCTCGCAACTGCATATCGCAACGGTGCTGGATTTATTGCTCATAGACCGCACCAATCCTCGCTCGGTGGCGTATCAGCTAGAGCGCTTGCAACGCCGCGTCGAAGACCTGCCCCGCAAACGCAGTCCGCAAGCCTTCTCACGGCTTGCTCCGCATGAACGCGCGGTTTTGGAGGCACAGACAGCATTGCGTTTGGCGGATGTGCTGAATTTGGTACAATCTGACGAAGAATCCCTGCGCACAAGACTGGAAGCGCTGTTGATGGATTTGAGCAATTTGGTCGGAGAGGTGTCGAGTGCCATCACGCAAGAGTTTTTCAATCATGCGGAGTAATGCGGTCTCTCAGTTTTCACCGCCAAACAGGAGTGCGAACGCAGCTCGTGCATCGGCGGCTTGCAATCGCATACTGATTCTTTGCGTAATAGTGCGGTGCTTGGAAAAAAGCGAGAGGAGCGTTATTTTATGCTTCGCAGCATCTTTTTTTTGTCACAAAAAACAGCGCCATGAGAAAATCATTCTTTACATTCCTATTCAGTCTTCTTGCGCTTTTCAGTATAGAAGCGGTAGCACAAACTTTTCCGGGCGACTTTGTCGGTGTAACATTACCAACAACCGCTTCAATTCAACGTTTTGTTGCTCATAACAATACCTTTTTTGCCCTAGCCCCATCGGGTGTATTCCAGACAGATAATAGTGGTCAAAGCTGGCGTGAGATTGTGATCAATGGGCAGAAAGCGCAAGAGATTAACAGTTTTAACAACCGTTTGTACGCACGTACAGACTCTACAAGTTATTTTGTTTCTTTGGATAATGCCAATACATGGCTTCCCAGCACAGTACAGCTAGCAGAACGTTTTGTTGTGTCGTCGGGGGCAATATTGAAAATCAAAAACGCCAAACTACTACGCTCAACAAATGCGGGAATTTCATGGTCAGTTTTATTTGAGCGAGATTTTATCAGCGATATTGTTGTATTTCAGTCTAAAATATACCTTGTTAAAACTGCGCCAGGGGTGCCTGGGCGCAATGACACAACTGCTCACTTTGTCTCACATAATGACGGTGTCTCGTGGTTCATAATACCGGTGCAGCGTCATTTTATACAATACGTTAATCCGATTACGCTCACCAGCTTTGCAGGAATCGCCAATACAACCTTGTTTGCCAGCACTTTTGGCTGGGCGCATCGTCTGGGTACATATTGCGGGATTTCACGTTCCCCGGGTCTGTATAGGCTGATAGATACCGCATGGGAACTTGTTTCGCCAAAAATTCAGCTTGGTAGGATATATTCATATGGCAATATCCTGTTTGGTCTGAGCAAAGCAGAATGTAATGATGGCTGGACAAATGGCGGTTTATTCACCTCTCGCACTGGCATTGATTGGCAACCAATACAGCAAAGAAACGCTATCGGAACATTTCAAGAATGGTGTTCTTCCTGTTTTGACCCATATATTGCAGGTTTTGATAATAACGGTATAGCTTACGTCGGCGCTGATCAAATTGCATATAGTGGACCGCATTTATTTCGCTCGGATAGGCAACCCATTCTCCTTCGCTCGGTCAGAAGTATTACCACCACCGTCGCAGCAAGCAACGACGCGCAATCGGTCATCATCGCCCCCAATCCCGCATCATCCAACGTTGTCATTCAGGGAAAAGCAGAGCATACGGGCGTTGTCACGGTAAGCCTGTACAATAGCGCTGGCGTGGTGGTTTTGGCAGAACGGATTACCGTGAGCGAGGGTGCGGAATATTACCGCAGTCTGGACATTCAACACCTTCCGGCGGGAATGTATATCGTCGAAGCGGAAGAAAACAAACAGAA
>JAAFHM010000084.1 GCA_013298375.1 Ignavibacteria bacterium
GCTTTGGTGCTGCTAATGCTCGTGCGCAGCGTCAGTTCTTGAATCAACTCCAAATTTGCCCCTGTAATGCGCACTCGTCCGCCCGATGCCGTAAGTTTATCACGCGCCTCACTCAAAACAACCATTCGCAAGGGGTCAACGCCGGAATTTCCACCATTGGGATTCGGACTGTAAACAAACTGCGTTGCCGATGTCACCGTGCCACCACCAGTGCGGACTGTCACAAATACCGATGGAATAAAAGCTGAGTTCAAGCTGCTACCGTTTTTACCGCCGACAGCAAGAAGTGTTGGTGTGGGTTGTGGCGGTACAATGGCGGTGATTCTTCCACTGCTATTAACCGTTGCGGCAAGCGCCGGAACCGTGCCGAATAGCACCATTGCGCCTTGTGCAAAATTTGTTCCTAAAATGGTGATAGTTGCGCCCGTAGGCGAAACGCCGGGTGTAAAACTGGTCAATGTCGGCGCAGCGACAAGGGCGAGTGCGTTGGTGGAAATAATCGTGCCACCAGGAGTCGAAAGAATAATGGTCGAAGTCGAGGCAGTGAGTGGGACACGTGTTGTCAATGTGCCGTCGGAATTGGTCGTGATGGCACTTTTCGGGATCACCACGCCACCAATGATAAGCTCGTTCAGTCCGCCTAAATTATTTCCGCCAATCGTGATCGTTGTGCCAAGTCCGGCAGGATTCGGCAGAACGCCCGCAATCGAAGGCGCTGGAACAAACGTGAAACTCGAATCCGAAGCCGAGCCGCCCAAGGGGCTACCAATCTGAATCGGACCCGATGAAACCTGCCCCAGCACAACGCTTATCGTCGTACTGGACAACACCGTGAAACTGGAAACCACAACGCCGCCAATAGCAAGTGCATTAACGCTGCTAAGATTTGTCCCGGTAATAATCATCGTTGAATTTGCGCCGCCAATGCTTGGACTGAAGCCCGTAATGCGCGGACTGCTCTGCAATGTGCCGACAATTGCATAGACACGCTGACCGCTATTGCTGGCTTGGTCGCCGAGGAGCGACAATCCTTGTCCCAACATCGTCAAAGCGCCGCCAACACTGGTAAACAAGCCTGTTGGTGTACTGCTTGAAGCAAGGGTGTTGCTTGCCGTGATACCACCGCGCATCACACCAATCCGTGCGCCTGTGAAATTGCCGCTCACCCCGACAACGCGCCAATGCTCGGTGGTAGAAAGTGCGCCCGGCACACCAATCGCGGGAATACCGCCCGCGCCCGTATTGAACGCCTCCGCACCAACTTCCGGTGCGACTGTTCCCGTCGTTGCTTCGGTGAGCGTCAGTGGCAAATAGGTGTTTCCGCGTCCGATGGGATAAAAGATTGGTATAGTAGCCTGCGGCGTAAGGTTTGGTCGGAGTTGGCGGACAAGTGCGCCGTTGACAAATGCGAGATTGCTTCCGCCCAAAAGAGCAGTATCGGCTTGACTTTGCAAAATAAGAGACTCATTAGCACGAAGGCTGATATTGCCACCCAGCAAGCCGAGTTGCTGCGTAATGCGCGTTGTGCCGCTCAAATTCAAACTCCAACCACCGCGATTCAGCGTCAATCGTGCCAAGCGCGGAATACCGATGCTGCCCGCCAAGGTGCTGCTGCCGTCAATAACTAAAGTATCGGTGGAATCACTCACAAAACTTGCGTTTGCGCCAAGGAACGTCACACTCCCAGAGAGCCGCAAACGATTTGCCGCGCCAAAGGTCACGCTGGAATTATTGAGTAAAAAACTGCTTTGCAAATGTTTACTTGCATCCAATCGCAGCGAACCGCTCTGTACCTCGACTTGCGCGGGCATCGGATCAGGAAATTCTGTGCCGGAAGTGAGGCGGTTCGATGGAGCGTTGTATTCCAGCGTGGCGGTGGGAGCGATGTACTGCACCCTGTTTGGCGCAATAACATTGCCCGTCCCTTGCAGCGTCAAACGCCCGCCGCCGTTGATGCGGAAGGTACTACTAGCCGTCAGCGTTTGCCCGTCAGCAACGGTGATTGCCCCGCCACTTTCTACTTGGAGGATTGTACCTGCGCCGAAGGTAGCGGAATTGTTGAATGCGGCTGTGCGCCCGTTAGGTACGTAGAATGTGCCTGCGGAAAAGTTAGCAGGCTGTGAGCCACCGCCGTTTAGGTTGGAGTTCCAGTTTGCGAATGTTTCTGCGGCAAGGCTTTGGTAGTAGAAGGTGGTAGGTGGTGCGCCTGTTAACGCAAAAAACTCGTTGGGAAAACCCAAAAAAGGAGTACCCATAAGTGCGTTATAGGGCGGAAGCATTGTTGGTATACTTCCTGCGTCAAAGTATGTTCCCGAAACAGGCGCACTTTTCGATACCTGCCTTGCTGCTGGAGCAATCACCGCCGCTCTACCGAGTGCAATTTGACATTGCGTCATTACAAGCGGGTTAGCAACTGTTTGAATAAACCAATGTTCATTGCCAATCGTTGCCAAGGGAAACGTTCCACCCATAGGAGCGGTATCAAAGGCTTCTACTCTCACACGAGGATTTAACCCCATAACCGTTGTAACAGAGCGCAATTCCACAGGAAGATATGTCGCATTTTTGCCAACGGGTAAGGCTCTGGTCATTCCTACCCCTGGCGTTGGAAAGGTCGTTTGCATCGGACCATTGACAAAGCGTGTTGCGTTTGCACCAGTTATAGCAAGGCTTTGCCCTGCTATAAGTTCGTTACCGACGCTGGTTGTCAGAATGCCGTTTGTGAAACCGAGATTAGAAACGACGGTCAAATCATTGGTCAGTGTTGAGTTTGCAGCTAACGTAAAATTCACGACGCTATTGCCTGCAAACCAGTTACCATTTACCGTAGCGCGTTGAATGGTAATGACAGAACTTCCAGGCGAAGCATCAATCCCATTGGGGCTGGTAATTGTACCGGAACCGGAAAGCGTCAGGTTTTGTCCGTTGACATCAAGTGTTTGTCCACCTGCGATGGTAAGATTTCCTTGCAGATTTGTCGCAGCTGCAAGTTGTACATTACCATTTTGAATATCCACATTCCCAAGCATTGGGTTTGGCAGGGTTTGAGCATTGATTGCGCCGTTCCAGCCGTTTCTGAACATAAGTGTACTTCCAGGGGTAAAGGTCGCCGCTCCGAGACCACTAATTTGCGGATGAGTTCCCATGAACTCAAATAAATCCAGTTCCCCCGTACCTGAGACGGCAAGAGTCCTGCCGGCAGCAATGCTGAGTGGTGTCGCGTTGCCGAGCGTTATACGCCCTGCACTCAAGATTGCGTTTTCCGTCAGTGTCGTTGTGCCGCCATTGACGTAGAACCAGCCATTGCCATTGACGGTGAGCGCTGTCGGTGCTGCATTAAAGGAGTGATTAAAACCGTTTGTTCGGACAATACCGCCTGAAATTGTTACTGCGCCGTTAAAAATCTTTGTATTATTGATGTTGAAATTTGATGCACCGCCTCGATTGATAACGACACTTCCAGTCATTGGTGTCGGAGCAGTTGGTACCTCTGTTCCAGTACCACCACCACCACCGCCATTGATGTAGCGAACGGTTGCTAAATTACTTTGATACGTAATGTTGTTTCCCGTAAAATTGAAGTCTCCATTAAATTCCAGTGTTCCGCCGTTATCGACTTGGTAGATAAGACCTGCTGGGACGTTCCATGATGCAGGATAGGTTGCCGTAACGCCACTCGGAATTCTGAAGGTGTAGCCTGCAAAAAAACCAGGTGCAGCAATGCCACCCGGAAGCCCGTTATCACGCCAGTTTGCAGCAATTGTCGGGTCTGTTCCGCACATTGGGCAATAAAAATAGGTTGTCGGCAGCGCATTCCCAATGCGAATAAAACTGCCCGCTATTGGCAGCGTTGCCGCAGCAACACTCCTCAGAATCGGTGGTACGAGCATCGTAAAGACATCAGGCGTGGCACCGCCAATACCATTATAGCTATTCATCGCATCAGTTGCCGAAATGCCAATCTTGTTTGTTCCCGTGACACCAGCGAACCCTGCTTGCACAATAGCATTGATAGGTGCCGAGGGATTGATTGTCCAGCGCGGGTCTTGCATGGGGTTGAGGATTGTCGTCGTTCCATTCGCGCCACTTGCTAGGGCATTCGTTACAACGGAAGCCGTAACAGTAGCATTACCAGTTGGCGCAAGAAGCGCGAGTGGCATATAGCCCGTTGTAATATTCCCCACAGGAAAATTCCATGTTGCCCCGCCAGCTTGAATCGCTCGTTGAAAAGCCCCACCAGTACCAATTCGCACATAGGAATTTGCAGAACCACCGACAACGGCACCGAGAGCAGTACTCAAGACCTGCATCTGAAATCCTGCTGTGTGGAGTTCACCGCTCGCCAGAGTTAGTACTCCTGGTGCTGGAGCAAGAGGTATTGAACGTGTACCAGATAGCGTTACGCTTGTTCCGGCAGTTTTGTTGATAGTCAAATTGACAGGTCCATTTGCGGCTGGGAACTCTAGCCCGGCAGAGAAACTTCCGGCACTGGAATACAGCAGTGTTGAATTTACATTATTGTATTGAACACTGCCCGTACCACCTAAAGGCAATCCCCCATCAATATTAAGAGTCCCACCCGCAAGAACATCAATTCCATTTGCAGGAGTGACCGTTCCTCCACCTTGCAGTGTGAGCATAGCTCCCGCAGCAATGGTGAGTGATCCCGCACTGATGCTAAATGTGTTGGAGACCGTCAAGGCACTTCCCAATCCCATACCAGTCGCTGTGCAGGCAAGGTCTTGTAAATTTTGGGGCGCAACAAACTTAATATTGGCGCACCCCTGCGTAATAACGCCCAGAAACCGTAAGGAAGCAGTGGCATTACCTTTGAAAGAGCCATCCCAGCAGTAGAACCCCGCAAAAAGATCTAACAATGTTCCCGCACCGAACTCAAGAACTCGACCCGCATTGATACTCATTCCTCCATAAAGCTGATAGACAACTCCGGCAGCCATGGTCACACCATTGACATTGCTATTGTTAATGATAATAGCTGCATTCATTGGCGCACCATTGGGTACTTCTGCGCCCATAGTTTTGGCAATAGTACCGGTGTATTGAAGTTGTGAACCTGCTACATAAACAGGGACTGTGCCGGTAAAATTGCCATCGCCTTGTATCTCAAGAATACAATTAGCATTCACCGTAAAAATGCCAGTATTATTCAAGCGCGACCCGGGCTGTAGTTGTACTTTAGGGCTTCCTCCTGCTAGTGTGAGATTGCTGGCATTTGTTAGACCAAAAGGAATTCCTGACTGAACACTAAGCAAAGAACCTATTGAAATGGTAATATCTCCTCCCGAAGCGCTATTTTGCAGCGAGCCGTTTGGAGCGGCTACGAGTATCGTGGCACCATTTGCCGCAGCGAGAAGTAACGGATTGGCATTTTCATTTACCTGAACGGTACCGTCAATAGTAAGGACAGCGGTAGCACCAAAAAATGTAAACGTTCCTATTCGTAGAACCAGAGAAGCACCTGCCGCGACAGAAGAGTTATTGGCGGTAAATCTCAAATCCGCACCAAGAGAATTAAATTCGACAAAAGTTCCCGCGCCTTGTAGTTGGATACTATTGAAGATAAATGGACCGCTAGGAACCCCCGAAGTAAACGTCACGTTACATCCCACAGGAAAAACAATATCATCCCCCGCATTAGGCAGAGTACCTCCCCAGTTTGCGGGATTATTCCAGTTTTGCCCACCCGTTGCGGCAGTATTCCAAAATAATGTTGCAGCGAAGAGTGGTGTTGAAGAAAAAAACACCAGCAGCAGTACACAAGCGCAGAACAAGGAGAGCAGTTTCGTTTTCATAAGAACACCTTTTGGGGAAGAACAACAGAGAGAAATGAGCGATGACAGAAAAAGAGAATTTGTAAGCCAGTAAAATACGATATTTGAGAGAGGCAGACAAAAACTTTGGGGCGAAAGGACATAAAACTGGGGTAAAGTGCAGAAGCGCCTTTACAATTTGGATATAGACCGGGAAACCTCTATTTTTGTGCTATGCCCAAACGCCGCCGACAGCCGCTTATCCACAACGAATTCGACACGCCTTGGAAAGATGTGTTGCGGTCGTTATTCCCCGAATTTCTGCATTTTTTCTTTGCCGAAGCAGCACGGGAAATTAACTGGGAAGCGGGCTACACCATACTCGACAAAGAACTCCGCAAATTAAGCCGCGATGCCGAAACAGGTAATCGCTTTGCGGATAGCCTCGTGCGAGCGCAGCGTTTAAGCGGTGAAGAAGTGATGCTGCTTCTGCACGTCGAAATACAAGGCAGCCCCGAAAGCGGCTTCGCCGAACGGATGTACACCTACAATTACCGAATTTTCGACCGCTATCGTTTGCCAATCGCAAGCATGGCGGTTTTGACCGACGAATCCACAACATGGCGACCAAATGAGTTTCAGAGTGGAATCTTCGGTACGCAAACACACTTCCGCTTCGCAACCGCAAAATTACTGGATTTCCGCGAAGAAGTGGAAAAACTGACCGCCCAAGAATACGGTACGCCGATAAACCCTTTTGCCGTGATGACGCTGGCGCACCTGCAAGCACAAGTCACACGCGGCAATGCACCAAATCTTGTTCGGGAGCGGTTTGCCACCAAACTCCGTATGGTCAGAATGCTCTACGCGCAGCATTTCACCAAAGAGCATATCATTGAAATTTTCCGCTTTTTGGATTGGGTGTTGGCGTTACCGAAAGAATTAGAAAATAACCTTGATGATATTATTCACAGCGAATTGGAGGAAGATATGCCGTACTTATCACGTTTTGAGCGCAATGCTATTGAGCGCGGACTAGCCAAAGGAATGGAGCAAGGGCTAGAACTAGGAATTGAGAAAGGAATTGAGAAAGGAATTGAGAAAGGACAGCGCATGAAAACCATCGAAACAGCACAAAAACTCTTACCGATTTTAAAAGACCAGCAAATAAGCGATGTTACGGGGCTTTCATTAGAGGAAGTGATAGCCTTGCGGCGTGACACACTGTAAGGTAGGAATGCCTGACCGTTTCTTATCCCAACATCGTCCCAATCCTCCACCCGAATACTAATCTCCATGAATCTCCGCTCCAAACTACCTCATGTCGGTACAACAATTTTTACGGTGATGTCCCAAATGGCGCATGATTACAAGGCAATCAATCTTGCACAAGGGTTTCCCAATTTTCCACCATCCGCCGAACTTTTGACTTTTGCCACAAACGCCATGCAACGCGGTCTGAATCAGTATGCACCGATGGCTGGCTATCTTCCACTTCGTGAACGCATTGCCGAAAAGGTAGAATTACTCTATGGAAGACGCATCAATGCTGATACGGAGATAACTGTTACGCCGGGCGGTACGGCGGCAATTTTCGCGGCGATAATGGCAGTTGTCCACGCTGGAGATGAAGTCATTGTATGCGAACCGTGTTATGATTCGTATTTGCCGACGCTGAAGCTCTGCGGAGCTGCCGTCAAGCGTGTCCAGATGCGCTTTCCTGATTACGGCATTGATTGGGAGGTTGTCGAAAAGCATATTTCCCCCAAAACGCGCATGATCGTTCTGAATACGCCGCATAACCCGACGGGAAGCATTCTTCGCAAAGCAGATACAGAGCGGCTTGCAGCACTAGTGCGCAATACCGACATTGTTGTTTTGAGTGATGAAGTCTATGAGCATATCACCTTCGATGGCGAAGCGCACGAAAGCGTTCTTCGCACACCGGAACTTGCCGAACGCTCATTTGTTATTTCGTCGTTTGGCAAAACGTTTCACGTAACGGGTTGGAAAACAGGATACTGCGTGGCTCCGGCAGAATTAATGCGAGAATTTCGCAAGGTGTATCAATTCATGAATTTTGCGTGCTTCACTCCGGCACAAGTGGCGTTTGCAGAAATGCTTGAACAAAGGGCGCATTATCTCGACCTTCCGGCGTTTTACCAAGCAAAACGGGATTTTTTCCGTCATCAAATTCAGGGTTCTCGATTTGAATTATTGCCTTCTCACGGTTCGTATTTCCAACTCGCCCGCTACAACACCATTTCCGACCAAAATGATGCTGATTTTGCCATCTGGCTCACGCAAAAGCATGGTGTGGCAGTGATTCCCGTCTCGGCATTTTATGCCGATGGCACGGACAATCATGTTATCCGTTTTTGCTTTGCGAAAACCGACGAAACGCTAGAGCGGGCAGCAGAAGTGCTGCGAGGGGTGTAGGCTCAATGCTCCTGCCTGAAATAGCTTGGCGTTCAGACCTCCAAAATCTCGAAGATATTGGAGCGAATCGTGTCGGAAATCGAATCCAGGGGAAGGTCGTTGGAATCTAAGCCGAATGGCTCTTCAATTTCTTCGGCAATCATTTCCAATCCCATAAGAATATAGCCCGCAAACATCTCGGCGGGTATGGTGTAAACGGCGTATTTTTCAATCAGTAAAAATGGTAAAATCACCAAGTAAACGAAAATAAAAACTCGTATGTAGGTGCCGTAACTCGGTGGAATCGGGGTGAATTTAATACGCTCGCAAACGCCTGTCGTATCAAGCAACACGTCGTATTGCGGCTTCAAATTGCGCATATCTTCCCCGCGAAAAACACCACTGCGGAAAAGCATTTGCATCCGCTCAAAAATGGTTTTTCCCAAAGCATTGGGAACGTGCTGGACAGCACGCAAACGCTCAATGAATGCGGGTTCGAGGTCACCCAGTTCGTCAGGAAGAAAAGCATCGCGGAGATGATTTTTGGTAGCAAACGTGTATGCGCTAATGTACTTGGCAAAAAAAGCGCGATTGTCCTTATCGGCGCGAGGCAGCATCCCATGGAGCATCGTTGCGAATATGCGTGTGTGAATCACCAAACTTCCCCAGGCTTTCCGACCTTCCCAAAAGCGGTCGTATGCCGTGTTAGTGCGAAAAACCAAGAGCAGACTCAGCATCGTTCCCATCATTGAGGCAAAAATAATATCGCTGCGAAGCGGTATCCAATGATATTTTGCTTCAATAACCAGCAAAATTAATGTGTACACACCGAACCACGCAATACGCCGAATGAGCAGCGCCATTGCGCCTTTCGCATGAAAATCCAGCAACGTACTGAAAAGATTTTTTTTCTGATGTTCGCTCATTGGTGAGGTCTCCCCCGAAAAATGAAAAAAATGGGTCATTACTCCTAACGGATGCGTCCTGCGTTGTTTGGCAAATTCTATTTGCTATACTCTTGAAAAGGATAAAATCTGCATACGCAGCACCCGCCCGACGGCAGCGCATTTGCTCTCCTCAGCCGCCGGACGGGAAGAGTTTTTCGACCTTCTTCGGTATAGTTACAACCTCAACGCCTCACTATTACTCGCTCCGTCAATATCGCTGCCGGAGTGTGCAGAACGACAAAATACGTCCCTGTTGGTACATTCTCTATCGGTATAGCCGTTACATACTCGCCTTTGGCATAGTGTCCTTCGGCAAGAATACTCACAACCCGCCCGAATACATCCACAAGAGCAAGGTTCAGATTGGTTTCTTCGTGAAGAGTAAGGGTGATTTTCCCGGCATCAATAATCGGATTTGGCTGCACGGCGCTCAATGTGGCACTCGTGACGGCTCGCCCGATAAGCCTCGTCCCGCCTGCTCTGGAGACTTTTGCCGTGAAACTTCCCGCTTTAAGTTCTTCCACAAATACCCGTCTTTGACCGAAAAATGGCTGCGGAACGCTTGGGCTCGGCAGCGTGTCAACGGCAAAGCGGAAATATTCGAGTTCTATCGGTGTCGTCGTCGTGTCGCCTGCCACGGCGATACACGAAAAACGAAAGAGAACACCGTTGGCAACTAACGAATCGGGTCGGCTCACAGTTGCCGCCGTTACGATAACGCGCTGAATGTTATTCGTCGGGTCGGGATTAGCAATTGCTTTGAGGAAAGGTGCATTTGTCCCAAACGCCAGCACTTGGCGATTAAAACGAATAACGGTGCTGTAGGAAAGAGGCGAAACTTGAATGAGATTTCCTCTATCACCATCGGCAACATAGACTTCCATCGTCACCGCCGAACCCGGTGGCAACGATTCTTGACCACGCGCCGGACGCACACCAACACTGATAGGAACATCGGTCACAAGCGGGCTGCGGGCAAAAGCACGAACCCGTGCGGTCAAGGTGTCTAAATATGTTGTGTCGCCCCGCGCCGTGCCTTGTATAAACCGCGCAATGTAGCGAATCGTGGCAGAAATACTGCCGTCATTGACCGGGGAACACGTCACTACTACGCCCGATGATGCGCCGGAGTTGATGTAGAGCGGTGTACGAATCTGCTGCACCGCAAAACCATTACTATTTCCAACAATCTCCGCCCCCGTAATAATTACCCGTGTCGAAACACCGCCGCGATTGCTAATTACCGCCATTGTTTGCGCCGTTTGCCCCGTGCGAATAGTATCAAAATTCACAGAGTCCGCTTTAATCGGTGTTCCGCGTCCCGACAGCACATTTGCAAGTCGAACAATGATGGTGTCGCCCATTGGCGAAAGATATTTCACATCCACCGTTGCTGATTTCAAGCCGGGGCTGCGCGGTGCAAAAGCAATTCCGCGAATGGAAAATGTCTGTCCGGCGCGTAAACGCAAGCCGCGCACATCAAGCGGGATTCTGAAACTAAATTCGCCATCGTTTCCATCAACATCCAAAATTGTCAAGTCCGTATCGGTCAAATTCGTCAAGAAAGCAAAATCCGATACTGATTCGCCCAAAACCACATTGCCAAAATTTACCGAACTTACCGCTACGGCGCTGCCCGGAGGAGCTGTAATAAAACTCTGCACCGCCGACCAAGGACTTGCTACATTGATACCGTTCAGCGCCCGAACACGCCAGTAATAGAGCGTTAGTGGCTGCAAAGCGGTCAGTTGGGTATTGATGGTTGTAAGCGTCGTGTCGGCAGAGCGCACGGATGCTGTTGTTGCCAAAAGCGAGAAATCACGCAACTGGGAAGCCTGAATTTCATAGACAATCGCATTATCAACCCGCGTCCATTGCATGGTGGGGCTGAAGGATACAAAATTTGCCCCATTTTGCGGAAACACCAAATCCGGCGCTTGGCTCGGAACACGAGGCTCCAAGGCGCTTACGCGAATCGGACGCGAATAGAGCGTGAGTTTGTCAATGAGGCGGTTTGTTATCGCGCAGGTGTACGTCCCAGTGTCTTGGGGCGAAAACTGCTCAATGCGGAAGCCGATGGTGGATGAGGTCGCTTGCACCTGCACACCATTTTTGAACCATTCGTACAAATTATCACGCCCCGACACCGCAAGAGCAAGCAGCATCGGATTGCCAATCACTACGCCTGTATCCCGCGCAGCACCAAGGCTATCTTGCGGAACATATGTGAAATCAAGTACCGCAGCATTCGTTTGTAAATCGCCAAATTGCAGATTATTTCCCTGCACTGCCAAAACCGACAAGATAGCACTCATGCGGGGTAGCGAGGTGAATCGGTTATAGGTCAAACTCAGCGTTTGCAAATTCCGCAATGCACCCAACTGTGCCGGAATACCACCACTAAAGCCGTTGCTATCCAAAAGAAGTGTTTGCAGCGTGTCCAGATTGCCGAGCGTATTCGGTAATGTGCCGGAGAATACATTATTGCGAAGCGAGAGATACCGCAAACGACGCAAATTGCCAAGAGTGCTTGGGAGAGCGCCCGTAAAGCGATTCCTACCAATGTCCAGCGTTTGTAAATTGGTCAAGGCAAGGAGGATGCGAAAAATATTCTCGCCCGTGAGTTGATTATTTTCAATGAGCAATTCTTCCAGTGCCGTGAGCGACCGCAGCGATTCCGGTACTTCGCCCGTGAGAAGATTTCCACCGAGCCAGAGCCGCCGCAAATTATTCGCTGCCGTCAGACTTGATGCACCTTTTGAGGTGTTTGCTGCAATAGCACGTGCCGCCAAAGTAGCATTCCCTAAAGAAGCAGGTATCGCGCCTGTAAGCCGATTACGGTGCAAATAGAGCGATTGGAGATTCGTCAAATCGCCTAATTCCATCGGGATTGTCCCCGAAAGCGCATTTTGCCCCAAATCCAAACTCTGCAATGCCACAAGATTGTTTAAACATGATGGAATCTCGCCTGTGAAGCCATTTTGGTTCAAATTTATCGTTCGTGCGGTCACCAGCGAACACAACGTTTGCGGAAGCGCCCCCGAAAGACGATTGCGGTCAGCCACCAACACCCGTAAACTCGGCATCAAGCCGACGCTGTCGGGCAATGCACCCGTGAATTGATTTCCCCCGACGCGCATCTCTTCCAACGTCCGAATGCGCGGTATCCATGCCGGAAACGCACCCGTAATCCCGTTATCTGTCAAATCCAGAATGCGAAGAGCCGTGAGTTCGCCGAGGAAATCTGGTAATCGCCCGCGCAAATTATTGTCGGGAAGCCGTATTTGCGTGATGCGCCCGCCTTCGACCGTTATGCCCGACCACTCCGACGGCGGGTCGGCGGAAAGCCAACGATTAGCGTTATTCCACGAAACTCCACCCAAACTGTCGTACAAGACGCGCAAAATCTCGGTTTCAAACTCCAAGCGAGACAGAACGCGGAGTTCCGTTGCTGATTGCGCCGTTCCGCGCGATCCGGCAGTGCGAATGAGTCCCGTTGAACCTGTGCCGACCACCACCGACAACACCGAATCCGACAGCACCGTAAAGCGAGCTGCGGGCGTGTTCCCAAGAAGTACCGACGTTGTGCCAGTGAAGTTCCCACCACGCACCGTAATTGTCGAACCCGTCACGGCAAATGTTGGCGAAAAATTGAGAATAAACGGCGAGGGAATAATCGTCATACGAAGTGTGGAGGTAGTCGTGCCGCCAGGTGTTGTCAGCGTCATGGTGCCACTGGTGTTGAGCCTTGTCACCCGCACGAGCAGTTCGTTTGCTGAAACACTCTGCACAATATCCGCCAAACCGCCGCCAATGCTCACACGGCTCACGCCCGTTAAAAACTGTCCGCGCACCTGCACAATCGAACCAAAGGTTGCGCTCAATGGTGTAATTGATGTAATCAAGGGTTGCGCAAAGGCAACGAGAAACTGATTGGTCGTCGTGGCAGTGCCGAGCGTTGAGGTAACAATGATTGCGCCGCGTGAGA
>JAAFHM010000431.1 GCA_013298375.1 Ignavibacteria bacterium
GTATATTGCACACCTCAATAACCACCACCATTTTTATTGCAAAAAGCGCACACGAAAAGCCGACTAATTCCGTCTTATATTCCATGCTACGACTCTCTAAAAAATCAGAATATGCGCTTATTGCTCTGCAATACATCGCATTAAACAAAGGACGGATAGTCTCGGCGAAAGAAATTGCTGAGTACTACGGTATTTCGTTTGAGTTTGTCGCAAAAACACTTCAAGTGCTTGTACGGCAAAAATTTATCACCTCCCAGCAGGGAGCGGCAGGCGGCTATCTTCTTTTGCGCCAAGCCTCAGAAATCTCCGTTGCGCACGTGTTAGAGGCGGTCGAAGGCAAAATGCAGATTGTCGAGTGCTGCGGCGAGAGCGGAACAGGCGAATGCTCCATGCACGGACGCTGCACGATTAAAACACCAATGGGCATCTTGCAACGCCGTATGGATGAGGTATTGGCTTCCATGACTATTCACCAAATGGCATTTCCCGAGGCAGAGCGTTATTACGCGATTCAAAGCGTCTTTGCCCCGAATGCCGTTAATTAACCGATTTTTCACGACTTTTGTTTAACTTTTCAGCATAATTGCTATGGTTGAAACTATCTCCACCGGAATTGTCGGCACAACCGCCGACGATAATATCAAAGTCACCGCTCGCGCTATCAGCGAAATTCACAAAATCAAAGAGCAGAATAGCATTCCTGCTGACTATGGCTTGCGCGTGGGCGTAAAAGGCGGCGGGTGTTCGGGCTTGTCCTATACGCTCGGCTTTGATGCAGAAGCCCGCGACAATGATAAAATCTTGCCTCTGGGCGATGTGAATATTTACGTTGATAAAAAAAGCCTCTTTTACCTCATGGGCGTTGAGTTAGATTTTACCGACGGCTTGAATGGACGCGGCTTTACCTTCAACAACCCCAATGCCACCAAAACGTGTGGCTGCGGCTCGTCCTTTGGTGTGTAACTATGGGTGCTCCTCGCTACGAATATACCTTCGTTCGCTTTGGCGAAACATGGATGGAAGGCGGCGCAGTCGCTCAAGAAGACTATCGTCATCTCATTCAAGAGCACGCTGCCGAAGGCTGGCGTTTGGTGCAGATTTTCGCACCAGAGCCGGGCGGTAGCGAGGAGCATTACTACGAATTGATTTTTGAACGACCAGTTCCCCCTAAAGATGCGGAGATACCATGACGGACGAACAAGAGTTTGAGTACAAATTTGTGCGGGTTGAAGGCAGTACCTTTATTGGTTCGATGAAAAAACCAGAACAGGAATATCAGGCTATTATCCATGACCACGCAAAAAAGGGCTGGCGCTTGGTACAGATATTCTCTCCCGGCATTGGCAGCTATGGCTCTGCAACCTATTACGAAATTGTCTTGGAACGCCGTGTAAACGACAAAGGTTGAGCTATGAAAACGCAACAGGACTGGCAAGAACTCGTCTTTTCCTCGCATTATCTCACCGCAGCCGCTATCAAAACGGAACTGCAAGATGGCAACGTGGAAGCAGCTATGCTGGGAACCACCGAACTTATGGAAGCTATGTCAAAGATTGACCGCCGTGCGGTGAAAAGTCATCTTGCTGTGCTGATGATGCACATCATTAAATGGAAAACACAGCCCCACAAGCGCTCTAACTCTTGGCTGCAGACGATTGATAATGCTCGTGATGAAATTCGTGATATTCAAGAGGATACGCCAAGCATTACCGACAACGTTATTCGTGAGGCGTGGGACACAGCCTTTAAGCGGGCTTTACGCAATGCGGAGCGCGAAATGGGCGAAAAATCTCATGCCGTGAGTTTGACGTGGCAAGAAGTCTTCGATGACGAGTATTTTCTGCCCCGATTAAACACCATTTCATTTTCAACGACTATGAAAACACATCAAGATTGGCAGGAGCTTGCTTCAACGTCGCATTATCAAACAGCCTTTGAAGTACGACAGGAGTTGTATGCCGGAAATATGCAAGAGGCAATCGCGGGCGTAACCGAGTTGATTGATGCGCTCACCCGCAGCGACAAACGTGCGCTCAAGGCACAAGTGTCGCGCCTGATGAAGCATATCATCAAATGGAATACTGCCCCTCAGTACCGCACCGTTGCTTGTTCTCTTAGCATTCTTGATGCACGGCGCGAAATCAATTATCTGCTTGAAGATACGCCATCACTTGCGAAAGGCGATATACAGAATTTTTGGCAAGCAGCACTGGAAGCCGCAAGTATTGAAGCAGAGATTGAGACCGGAATAGAATTACCGCCTATTCGGTTATCTTGGGCGCAAGTGTTTGAAGACAAATACTCCCAAAAGATTCTTGCGCACGCAGAATAGTGAGCGGTTATGGGCAGACGCGACCGCCGTGCAACGGCAAGCCATCTGATAATTCTCATGCTGCATATCATCAAATGGAAAACGCAGACGGCGAAAAGAACGCGCAGTTGGAAGCGCTCCATTGATAATGCCCGGCGAGAGATACAGCGCCTTCAAGACAAAATGCCTAGCCTGAACAACACTCTTCTGCAAGCAATCTGGCAAGAAAGTTTTCACGAAGCACGAGAAATTGCCGAAATCGAAATGCAACAAGCTACCGATATTACAAGTCTTACATGGCAAGAAGTCTTTGAAGATGAATACAACCTGCCCTTTTCATAATCCATTTCCCTGCATTGATTTGAAAGCAAAACAATGATTCCATCTGAGCAATTTCCCCAAGAAGCGCAAAAGCAATCCTCCCTATTATCGGATGCAGCACTAAATTCAATGGATATAGGTGTGGAAATGCTCATTGCTGCTGACGTTCCCGCAGAATCCGCTCTGACGACTATCACCGAAGCTGCTTCTGCACTTTCGGGCGGTATTCCTGAAGTTGCCGCCGAAGGCGTAGGAGCGATAGGTGCAATCGCTGGAGAGTTTTTCTCTAGTTTATTTTAAGCCAGTGAGAGCGCCATTTGGCTTTGATATTTTCTCGCCAATTCTTGAATTTTTGATTTGAATATTTACCACCAATCTTTCACATCCCCAGCTATGGCTAAAGAAAACATGGATATTTTGGACGAAGTTGTTTCCAGTGAGTACAAATACGGCTTCGTTACGGACATTGAGCAAGAAATTGCCCCGATAGGCTTAAACGAAGACGTTGTACGCATGATTTCGGCAAAGAAAAATGAGCCGGAATGGATGCTCGAATGGCGCTTGAAAGCATACCGCCACTGGCTGACGATGAAAGAACCGCAGTGGCAAAACGTAAAATTTCCCGCGATTGATTACCAATCCGTCAGCTATTATGCGGCTCCCAAGCAAACCATCAAACCCAAAAGCCTCGACGAAATTGACCCCGAACTCCGCCGAACCCTTGATAAACTCGGTATTTCGCTCCAAGAGCAAGAGCGTATCACCGGTGTTCACGATGGGCTGACAGGCGGCATTGCGGTTGATTTTGTGATGGATAGCGTTTCGGTTGCAACGTCGTTCAAAGAAAAACTTGCCTCGCTAGGCATTATCTTCTGCGCCATTAGCGAAGCCATTCAGGAGCATCCCGATCTTGTGAAACAGTACATCGGCTCGGTTGTTCCGCAAGGCGATAACTACTTCGCTGCGCTTAATTCGGCGGTTTTTTCGGACGGCTCGTTTTGCTACATTCCCAAAGGTGTGCGCTGCCCAATGGAGCTTTCCACGTATTTCCGCATCAATGCTGAAAATACGGGGCAGTTTGAGCGGACATTGCTCATTGCCGATGAAGGTAGCTACGTGAGCTATCTGGAGGGCTGCACAGCGCCCATGCGCGATGAAAACCAGCTTCACGCGGCAGTTGTGGAACTTATCGCGTTGGACAATGCCGAAATCAAGTATTCGACCGTGCAGAACTGGTATCCGGGCGATAAAGACGGCAAAGGCGGTATTTACAACTTCGTTACCAAACGCGGAACAGCGCACAAAAGTGCGAAAATCTCATGGACGCAAGTTGAGACAGGTTCTTCCATTACGTGGAAGTATCCAAGCGTGATTTTAAAAGGCGATAATTCCGTCGGCGAGTTCTATTCGGTTGCCGTTACCAATAATATGCAGCAAGCCGACACGGGAACAAAGATGATTCACATTGGCAAAAACTCGAAAAGCCGCATCGTTTCTAAAGGGATTTCCGCCGGAAAAAGTCAAAACAGCTATCGCGGGCAGGTTCGCGTTGGCAAGACTGCCCAAAATGCACGGAATTTCTCACAGTGTGATTCGCTGCTTATCGGCGACAAATGCGGCGCGCACACTTTTCCCTACATTGACGTAGAGAATCCCACCGCAACAGTCGAACACGAAGCGACAACCTCGAAAATCGGTG
>JAAFHM010000303.1 GCA_013298375.1 Ignavibacteria bacterium
GTCATGCATCGCCCGTTTGAACGCCGACGGAACATTAGACCCATCGTTTGATCCGGGAACGGGGGCGAGTGGCGGTACAGTACTAGGCTCTGCACGGCAGTCCGATGGTAGAATCGTCATTGCTGGACTTTTTACCGCATTCAACGGTACGCCACGCAACGGCGTAGCTCGCATCAATACCGATGGCTCATTAGACCCGACCTTTTTTGCACCGGGCGCATTCAGTAGTCAGGTTCAGAGAGCAGCCGTCCAGCCCGATGGAAAAATATGGATACATGGTATATTTGGGATGTATGCTGGCAATACCGTCGGTGGTCTGGTGCGGTTTATCGTTGGTGGCGGCGCTCTCACTTCGTTTTCTCCTACCTCTGGCGGCGCTGGTACAACCGTCGTTATCACGGGTAGCGGCTTCACTGGCACAACAGCCGTGAGTTTCGGTGGCGTTCCGGCAGCCAGCTTCACCGTCAACAGCAACAACCAGATAACGGCGGTGCTGGGAAGCGGTACGCCCGGAACAGGCGGTCAACAGCTAGTCATCGTCACAACGCCGACAGGCGTATTATCGCGCGGCGGCTTTAGCATCGGGGCGGCTGGCGCTTCCAGTGGGGGCAGTTCCTCTGGTAGCCCAGGTGTGGCACAATCGGCAGTCATTGGCAGCATCTCCCCAAGCACTATCGGCTTTGGTACGCCTATCACGCTCTCCGGCTCCGGGTTCACGGGCGCAACAGGCTTGCTCATTGGCGGCATTCCCGTCACCAGCTTTTCCGTCGTCAATGATGGCACGATTACTGCCGTTGTCGGCGGTGTTCCTGTGAATGATCGCATTGTTCTGACGGGTGGCGCTGGCGCAAGTCTGGACATGGGTGGCTTAGGCATTACCTACAATCGCCTTCCCGCACCTGCCGTTACTGCTGTTTCGCCTACCAGCTTCGTTGCTACGGGCGACAACACCACACTCACCTTCTCCGGCACGAATTTCCTTGCGGGCGCACGGGCGCAAGTCAGCGACGGAACATCGGGGCAGAGTATTACGGTGCAGAGTGTGAGCGCAACAAGCGTTGCCCTCATTATCCCCGGCAGCGTCCAATCGCTCGGAACTAAAACCGTGACCCTCACCAACCCCGATGGGCAGACCGCTTCGGCAGTCTTCAACGTAAGCCAAGGCGCGGCAGTGCGCTTGGCGGCGGAATCCTTGATTTTTTCGACTACCGCATCAGGACGTGCCTTTAGTGTGCGCCTTTCCGGTGCAAATATTTTCCGCACAGCACAAGCGTTTGTGAATAACGCCTCCGCACGAATTACCGTGCCGTCGTCAACCGAAGCGATTGTGGAAGTTCCCGCATCGCTGAACGATGCTGGCGGGCTGACACTGGCTTTACGACTCGTGAACACCGACGGACAAAGCAGCACGGCGACCTTGCGTATAGAGCGCCGCCCACCACCAACAATTACCAGTGTGACGCTGCAAAGCGGACGGTTGCTTGTGCGCGGGGTGAATTTCCTTGCGGGTATTCGCTCGGAATTGGGAAGTTCGTTGCTCACGCTCATTTCGCAAGACGGCGACACGCAATTTATCGCGCAAATCCCGTCAACATTCCGTCTGACCACCAATTCGCCAACGGTATCGCTGATAGTGCAGAACTCGGATGGTCGTCGTCATGGTGTCTTGCTACCACGCTCAATGTTTGAAGCGGAAATGACGACATCATCAGCAAACGAGGGGAATACGGCGCGGACATGGGAAAGCGGCTCAACATCAACGCCAATGCCGATGGAGTTGGCGGAGGTTGTTGCCGGAAAGCAGACACAGAGCGGCTCGCAGGAACTCAGCGTTTATCCGAACCCAATGGAGGGAGAATTGCGGATAGGCGGCACGGGTTCTCGCCGTGTGCGTCTTTATGATATGCTCGGCGGTGTAGTGCTGGAAGAGCGCACGATGTCAGGCATGGTGAATGTTTCGGGTTTGAGCGTCGGCGCATATATGGTCGTCGTGGAGGCTGATGGTGGGCGCGTACTGCGGCAGCACGTGATAAAACGGTAATACGACAAAGCCGCCTCCGACAGCCGAAGAAGCCGCCGCACAAGCATAGTTCTCAATTTATCAGACGACTGCCAGTCTGAGAAGTAAGGAAAAGCGCTTATGCGGCGGCTTCTTTGCGTGTTGTTGTTGCGATTACTGTTGTACTATTTTCGCGCTTGGGCTTTAAGCAAACTCACTTCATTGCGTAAGCGCTCAATTTCTCCTTGCTGCTCTTGGAGAGATTTCAGCAAAAGCGGCATCATTGCAGCGTAATCAACGCTATAAACGATCTTTTGTGTTGTCATTTGCGGCATACGTGCGTGAGGGCTGGGCAGAATCTCCTTGCGCTCTTGAAGAAGTTCTGGCGCTACACCCCGCAGTGCTTCTGCTTCGATGGTGTAGGTGGCGTTTGCTTTGTCGGTGTGTTGCTCTGTCACGGGGAGCGTACGAACTTTTTCCATTGCTGTCGGCACAAGTGCTGCGGAGTTTTCGCGTTGTGGGATGCTTGCTTGAGCGCGGCTTGACTGCGGTGTGAGTAGGCAGACGGCAGCGAAAGCTACAATAGCGGGGGCGATGATGAATGGTTTCATGGTAGTTGCTCCAAAAAGAACAGTTGGCGAAAACAGTTGTTTTATTTGAAGCAAAACTAACGATTTACGAGGCACTGGACAATCGGTGAAAATCGGTATTCTTTTTCTCAGGAGGCGTATCCGTATTTTTACGGAGAAGCACCCACTAAGCCGTATTGAAGTGCTACACGCACCATCTCGGCAGTATTAGCGGCTTGGAGTTTGGTCATGATATTGGTGCGATGGGTTTCGACCGTGCGAGGGCTGATAATAAGCCGCTCGGCGATAATTTTTGTTGAAAGCCCTTCGGCGACTAACTGCAAAATTTCTTGTTCGCGCTGCGTCAGTGTCGGAGCAGCAGCAATGGCGACCTTCTCTGTCACAGGCGGCACAGGAGCAAAACTGCCCAAAACCCGCTCTGCAACGGCTGTTCCGACGTATCGCTTTCCCTCGGCGGCGTGGCGAATGGCTTGAAGCAGCTCCGCTTTTTCAGCGTTTTTGAGGACATAGCCCAAAGCACCTGTTTTCATGGCATTGATGATATATTCGGCTTCTTCGTGCATCGAAAGGAACACAATTTTTACGGACGGAAAATCTCTTGCGATGACACTTGCTGCTTCCAGCCCGCTTTTGATGCGGCTTTCCGGTGAAGGCATTGAAACATCCAGAAGAACGACATCCGGCAATGCCGATTCGGCGGATTGTGCGCGAAGCAACGCCAAGAGTGCGTCGCTGTGCGCAACATCGGCAAGAATCGTCATATCGGGCGCGTCCGACAATAACGAGCGAATACCGTCGCGGACAAGACGGTGGTCATCGGCAAGAACAAGGCGAATCATAAATATTGGTCTTGTGAAAGTGGGATAGAGAGGACTATGTGCGTACCTTTGCCAGGTTCTGTGCCGATGGAAACTTCGCCGGCAAACAAAGCGGCGCGTTCACGCATATTGCTCAAGCCGTTGCCGCGTTCAATACTTGCCATATCAAATCCTACGCCATTATCACGAATTTCCATTTGCAATGCCGAATGCTCCGGATTCATGCCGAATCTCAGAGAAATTGCCGTTGCGTGTGCATATCGAAGCGCATTACTGAGCGCCTCTTGCGTAATACGATAAACTGCAATTTCTCGTGGCGAATCCAATCGTGTGGCTAGTGGCGCAATCATGCGCTGAATCGGGATGTGTGCGGCTTCGGCAGTTTTTGAGCAGAGTTGTTCCAACGCGGCTTCCAAGCCAAAATCAATTAACACACTGGGCATAAGATTATGCGAAATCGCACGGACTTCAGCAATTGCGTCATCCAATAAATCAAAAAGTTCGCTGCGCACGTGTTCATCGGCAACACGAGCAAGATTAAATCGCAATGCCGTGAGCGTCTGCCCTATACCGTCGTGAACATCCCGTGCAATCCTCGTCCGCTCTCGCTCTTCGCCCTCGACAAGCGCCAAGGTGCGCTGCATGGCGCGTGATTGCTCATCGGCAAGAAGGCGCTGTAATTCATGCTTCATGTCATTGAGCGCGATAACCAGCGTGTCTTGCGGGCTGCGTGGCGTACACTCCGCATCAAACCTGCCCGCTCCGATTTCTCGTGCAAATACTGTTGCATTGCGGAGCGAATCGGTCATCATATTCAATTCCTCCGTCATTGCACCAATTTCGTCGCGGCGCTTGTTTTGGAGAGGTTCGTCGGGGAGATTGCCCTGTGCAATAGCGGACAAATGACCCTGAAGCAACACAATCGGCTTCGAGACAGCACGCGCACCATACCATGCTATTCCCGCCACGAACAGTGATATAGCCAGTCCCAAAACAATAATCCGGCGACGTGTAGCCTGTATCGGAATCGTAATTTCCTGCACATCCATCTCGGTAATAATTGCCCAGCGCAATTTGCCAATAGTGAGTGGCGCAAAGGCGCTTAAAACAGGCATTTGTCGGTAGTCCTCCGTCTCAAGCAGCCCCGTCCGTTCGGCAAGCGCCATGCGCACGGGGGCGGTTTGCACAGCGAGGCGGAGAATCGTGGAGGGTGCGATAAATCGGGAATCTGTGCGCATAAGGCTATCCTCACCGACGATGTAACTTTCGCCTGTTTCACTCGTTCCGGCACGTTCGGTCATAATGCGATTCAGCGCCCTTGAGGAGATATGTGCGACTATGATGGAACCGCTATATTGCCTCGCTCCGCCTTGAAACGAAGGTGCAATGCGGGCTACAGCGAAGGAGGACATTTCTCCTTGAAACCGCACCACATCGGTAAACTCCACATTTGATGTGTCGCTGGGCAATGCCGTTTTCTGCACAAGGTTCCAGATGCTATCTTGGACGGGCTTGCCTGTGAGTTCGGGATAGCGGTGCGTGTACAAAATTTTGCCATTAGGCGACAATATCAGCATATCCTGAATATCATAGCGGAGCCGAAGTTCGCGGGCAAAGGTGTGGATAGTTTCGGGATGCGAGGCAAGCATGGAGAGCATGATTTCGAGGGAACGAAAATAATCGTGGACGTTGCTTTCCTTCAATGTCCGCACCGAGGCGAGTTGGTCAAAAGAGCGCTGTACAATGGCTGCTTCTGCCTCGCGGTCGTAGAAAAACGAGACCGTCCCAACGGCAAGGCAAGAAATAATCACCGTTGCAATGAAAAAACGCTGAGAAATGCTGAATCGCCACGTCATAATACTTGGTATTTTGGGCAAGGGTGAAGAAAACAAGCCCGTAAAAATACAATTTACGGGCTTCTTTTGCGAAAATTAGGCAATATTTATCGCCCAACCATCACCGTTTGAGAGTACTGTCTGCCATTCAGACCAACGGTCAGAATATATGCTCCGGGCTGTTGTCCGTCAAAACGGACAGTGTGCGCAAGGCGCTCCTGTGCTTGTGTCCCAGTGAGGACAGTATTTTCGAGGGTTCGCCCGCGAATATCCGTAACATTCACGGTAATAGATTCCGCGCCGTTTGTTGGAATATCCACGAGAATTTGGGTGCTGTTCAGATACGATGTGCGAATGTCAATGTCTGCCGCAGCAAGACGGGGAGCAGGCTGTGGCGTGTCAAATGCAAAGACCGCCACCGTACCGCTTACTTCGTATGCGGCTATCACGAGGGGCGTATTCAAGCGGTTTTGCGCGGGTGGAATAAAGAGAAGTGCTTCGGTGCTAACGTCGCCAGCAATCGCACGAGAATAATCCCGTGTGGTAATGAACTGTGAAAAGCGCGGACTGACAGGGTTTGTGGCATTATAGACCATCACACCGCTTGTGCGCTCTAAGCCGGCAAAAATATACGTGCTGTCGCCCACCCTGCCGACAACAACCCCTTCCGGCTCCGGTCCTTTGTCATCACTACGATTTTTGCGCGTCACGTTGTCACGACTGACGTTGAAGAAATTCGGCAGCAAACGAGAGGTAATCTGCTCAATATCGTCACCACTATCCCAGACCATTGCGCCACTCCCTTCCC
>JAAFHM010000206.1 GCA_013298375.1 Ignavibacteria bacterium
GAACTTTCATGTCAATGGTAAGGTTTTAAGCGGTCAGCAGAAGAAAACACTTTTTTTGTTCCCGATGTTTTTCTCTCTGCCCCAGATTCTATCTGGCCTAGAACTCAACTTGCCAAAGTAAAATTAATGGGCGATGAAAAAACGTAGCTGCTTGATACCCAACTTCTGCGGCGGCAATGTGCATCAACAGTGAGCCTATGGAGTTGCCCGTTGGGTGATTCACATAGTCCAACTCTTCTGTTGTTATGCCTGAAACGGCTGAAATTGTCGTGTGCCGAACATAGTTCAGCATCGAAACAAGGCGAGAAATGTGCGGAGTATAACCCGCAATATCGCTAATCACATAGAGATTCTGCCAGTTCATAGGTTATGGAAAATAGTATGAAGTAATATCTCAGAACATTCACCGCCCCGCAGCAACAGCCACCGTTCCCGTGCGCTTCAAAACGCCCCATCCCACAAGGCTTCCACGAATTACCGAGAGAACCGAGCGCACAAGCGGAACGTACATCACATAGCGATAGACAAAACGTTGCAAAACGAAAACACCAAACAAGCGCATTCCGCTCAGGAAACTCAGTTTTTGTAAGCTTTCGTAGCGATATGCGATAGTTGCTGCCAAAAGTTCTGCTACGAGAAAAGCCAAATAATACACGCCAACATTGCCCGAAACATTGCCCGAAAAAATCGCCGAAAGCAGCATAATATCAGCTATCGGGGCAAGGAGCGGTAGCAAAAATTGGAATACCAACGTCTGTGGAAGGGCGAACAAACCAAATGCGCGATACTCGTAGTTCAAAAACGCATCTCGATTTTTCCAGAGTGCCTGCAATATCCCAAACGACCAACGGAAGCGCTGTTTGACAAACATCGAAACCGTCTCCGGTGCTTCGGTGTAGGCAAATGCTTTCGGCGCAGAGCGCACCACAAAGCCCTCTTTCAAAAGCCGCATGGTCAAATCGCAATCCTCCGCCAGCGTGTCCGTCGCAAAGCCACCAACCCGCTTCATTGCTTCTTTGCGAAAGGCTCCGATTGCGCCCGGCACAACCGTAATGCAGTTCAGAAGCGCGTTGGCGCGTTTGTCTAAATTTTGTGCAATCGTGTATTCGATAGATTGCCATGTTGTGAGGAGATTGTGCGCATTGCCCACGCGAACATTTCCAGCGACTGCTGCGACACGATTCACGGTAAACTGCTCCACAAGCCGTGTAATTGCGTCATTGGCAAGCTGCGTGTCGGCATCAATGCACACGACAATTTCTCCCGCAGCACGGGAAATGCCGTAATTCAGCGCAGAAGCCTTGCCTCCGTTGGGTTTGGTGAATACGCGCACACAAAGATTATCAGCAAAAACTGACGAAGCGCGTTTGTAGGTTTCATCGCGGGAGCCATCGTCAATAACCACGATTTCAAGCGGCTTATAGGAACTTTTCAGCAATGCCTCAATCGTCGAAACGATGTTCACTTCTTCGTTGTATGCCGGAACAATCACGCTCACAAGCGGGGTTTCAGCTGGCAGCACTGTGTTTTTCTCATTGCTTTGCTGTTTCATTGCCAAAAGAATGATAAACAGCATTCGCCCGATACCCAGAATAACGCCAACGATAAAGATAGCAGACATAATGCGCCCACCCCACCAAATCGTGCCTGCGGTGAACCAATTTACTTTGGAAAGCATCACATCGCGCTCAGAAAAAAGCGGCGGCATGAGATTGTCGCGCTTTGTGCCAAGCAAACCCGCAACGGATGTAAATCGGTAGCCTTTGCTTTTGAAATACTGAATAATTTTTGGCAAAGCGAGGATTGTAGCGGTGCGGTCGCCGCCTGCATCGTGCAGCAAAATGATAGAGCCGTTCTGCTCTTCAGCAATGACGCGGGCGACAATGCTGTCTGCGGAAACGTTTTCCTGCCAATCGCGTGGGTCTATGGATTCGCCGACAGTGTAGTAATTATGCTGCTTTGCGAGTGCTACCGGAACAACTTCCTCGCGGGTTTCTGGCTCAGAGTCAGCGTTGTAGGGCGGGCGGAAAAGAATCGTGGAATGCCCCGTAACGCACTCAATGATGCGCTGCGTAGCGTTCAGTTCCAATGCGGCTCGCTCTTTGGAAACCTCAGCGATATTCGGGTGCGTGAAGGTATGATTGCCGATTTCATAGCCTTCGTCGTAGATACGTTTCAGAACGTCCAAATTCCGTTCAGCATTTAAGCCAACCACGAAAAACGTCGCGGGAACGCGCTCTCTGTTCAAAATATCCAGAATTTTGCCTGTGTACTCCGCACTCGGACCATCGTCAAAGGTCAGCACGACGGTCTTCCCGTCGGCAGGTTTGCCGGATTTGCGAATAAAATACGACGTGGGAAGTTGCCGATACTCTTCTTCCGAAATCATATCGTCGGTGGGGTTAAATTCGATATGAATCAAGCCTTTGTGCGGTGTTGCAGCTACATCCAAAATTTCTCCCTCGCCGCCATAATTCACATCTTGCGTTACGGGAAGCTCTTCGATATTGTGCAACATCAGAGCGTGGAGGCTCTCTGCATTCAGGTTCATCGGGAAATTGAAAAATTTCCATAACCGCGAATCCTCGCCACCCAAACGCCACAAGGCAACACCCGCAGCACCGGCATCGGCGGCAGTCCGCATGGAGTTGAAACACGTGGCAGCGTCGGTAAACCAGACTTCGTGCGGTACGTCGTTGTCGTCGGAGTAGGTATAATGCAGGTTGTACGAATCATTGTCAAAATCAATCTTGCCCTCCGATTCCTGCGCCGTTACGATAGCCTCTTCGTAGCTGATGTCCTCTGCTTCGGTGAAGCCTTTGGGCGTTTTTGCCCAGTCGTAGCCGTAGCCCGCCATGCACAGAATAATTTTCGACACCGGAACAAGATTTGAAGCGTGGTCTAGCGCCTGTTCCACCCATTTGATGGGTGCGATTGCGCCCGGAAGACTGGTGGAAAAATGCAAATCGTACGCCATGAGAAAAAGATAGTCATTGTGCTTGCCCAGCGAAGAAAGAAGCGGGCTGAAGGGCGCGATATCCTGTGTAACGACGAGATTCAAAGGATGCAAGCGAGCATAGAGTTCTGCTTGGAAAACCTCCACAAGTTGCTGCGATTGCTTGGTTTCTAAATTCTCAAAGTCAATGTTGATGCCCGTGAAAGAGTTTTCTTGAAGAAGGGTGATAATCGCAGAAATCAAGCGTTCACGCCGTTCTTTGGTTTTCAAATGCTGGATAAGACGCGCTTCGTTGAAGGTTTTTCCGTCGTAATTGGAGAGGATCGGGACAATCGGCGTGTGGTGTTGGCGCATAAAATCCCATGCCCGCACGTCAATATCGGCAGCGATGAGTGAATCACGATTGCCCTGCAAGCCTGTATTGGCGGACTTTGCAAGAAATTTCTCCTCCGACAACGAAAACCATTCCGGCAAAACCATCGAAAGCTCTTTGATATTATTCCGCAGCGAGTACCACGAGCGAATATCCCAATTCACGTAGAAAGCCGCATGAATACTCGCTCCACTATTTTTCGCCGAGCCATATTTTTGTGCTGGCGATGTATTGAGGACATTCTTCGGATGATACTGAACCTCGACATTATTGCCCCAGCGCGAGCGCAAGTGAGCATACGCCTTGTTTTGCTGCGTGGAAAACGTTCCAATAGCTTCGGGGTTCAGAATGGCATGGTAGCTATTCGGTGGGCGCGTGATGGAGCCGGATTGCTTCACATTGGGTTCGTTCAGAAGCGCAATCCCAGCAACGACGGCACTGATAACGCCCAACAAGCCCAGAATGCGCATCATAGATTTGAATGTTTTCCAGCGACGACCGCTTTCGCTGAAAAAAACAGGTTTGGATGGAGTATTCATGGTGTTGGGGGGGAGTATTATCGTAAAAGTGTTGTAGTTGCTCAGGTGTCAAAAAATTATCCACGAATCGCACGAATCTTCACTAATGAAGGGGTTTGTTCGGATTATCATTCAAAAAAATGTTCTTGATTCGTGAAAATTCGTGCGATTGCTCAGGTGTCAAAAAATTATCCACGAATCGCACGAATCTTCACTAATGAAGGGGTTTGTTCGGATTATCATTCAAAAAAATGTTCTTGATTCGTGAAAATTCGTGCGATTCGTGGACGCTTTTGATAGCATACCGGTTACAGAATGTTGTTTTGGAATTACCGAATCGTATAAGCAAGAGAAATCACCATATTCCAAAACGGGTTTGCCGTAGAATGGTCAAGTACATTGACGGGAACAACATAGTCAGGATGCGCTTCGATGCTGAAGTTCCCCATCGTGAAGGTTACAGGAAGACTTGCCAAATAGCCCATCATGCCTGTTATGGTCTGATTGCTGACCGTCCGCCGTGTAACATCGGTTCCGCGTCTTGTCCGCACGAGACGGCGTGTAACCAAGCGTTCATCCTGCTGCCCGTAAATACCTGTTACTGTCGGTTCTATGGAAAGTGTGTTTGAGCCGAACACTTTTTCCATCTCGAAGCTGTATGCCAGTGAAGCCGTGAGCGTGCTTTCGCCGAGTGTGCTGCTAAAATCGTGGTCGCCTTGCAGGGTGATGTGCCACTGAGCGGGCGTGAAATCAAGCACGAGTTCGGCGTTGTTGTTTACATCCGCTCTTGATAAAACGCTGGTTTCACTGAACCAAAAGTGTGTGTAGGATGCGGTGAGTTCGAGCCAAGGATGCTGCCATCCACCGAATGTCGTGGTATAGCCGCCGCCAAACGTGAACATATCCCACGCTGGATTGGATTGCGAAAAATAACCCGCACTACCGCTCAGAAACAGCCCGCTTTGGTGGGTGAAGGTGAGCGTGGGGAGAAACATAAACTGCGCAACGCTGTTATCACGGGCGCGGTAGTGCGAGTGGCTTGCAAATTCGGGTTCTATCTCCAGCCGCGTAGCGTGTTCTTGAAGAAACTCCAAGCTGTCCAGCGCATCGTCGCTGAGGCTTGAAGCCAGTTTTTGCAAGGCTTGTGGTGATTTGTCGTTTAGTGTCGGTATCGGAAGACCTTTTGCCTTCAACTGTTCTAAGCGTTCGAGTTTTTCTGCCCGCTCTTCGGCTGCATCACGCTCATCTTCTTCGTTTTCGAGCATGGTGTCTAGCGTGTCTTGGAACGTATCGTCAGCATCATCACGTGCGTCATCCAGCAAAGAATACGCATCGTCGGCAACGGAATCTGCGAGGTCTGTGTAGTTATCCCAATCGCGTTTTTTTACTAAGAGCAATGCTTTTTTGCTCTGCAAGCCGCTTCGGAAAAGGCTTTGTGCGGAATCTTCTTTTTGCAAAATTGATTGTTGCAAGCCCTTGATAGCTTGAGTGAGAGTATCTATGCGGCTTTGCTGCAATTTCAACTGTTTTTTTGCCAACGAATCCAGCGTGAAGTGCATAAGCGAATCCGCCGTTTTTGCAAAGGATTGACTCGAAAGTGTCGCTGAAAAATGGATTTCTTTGTGCAAAGAATCAAGATATTGCCGAATGTCTTTCGGCATCTGCTCTTGTGCTGCATTCTGTGTTGGTGTGCAAATGACGATGCACAGAGCCGATAGCAATACCGCACAAAAACGGAGCATTGCGGGGCGAGATGATTCCAAGAAGCGCATAATTCCTTGCTTTCAAAAGAGGAGTTATTTCAAACTCGTTTGTGCTTGTACGGGATATTTCTCAAACATTGCTTGAACAACTTTGGGTAAATCTGCCGTCATATTGGCGAGATTATCAACGCGCTCCGATGAAACACCGCGCCAAATCACGTTGTTTGTCTTGCGGTCAATCGCATCCACACTGAGTACGCCCTCGCTAATGACGGTGCGGTAGGTTCGGTTATAGACCGGATAGAAGCCGCCGCCCGTGTACCACATCCTGCGACCCCAGAAAAATGGCTGCGGCGAAGCGTAGCTGTAAACGGGTTCGTTGTGATAGCTGGTGTAATTTTGCTGACCGATGTGATAGCGCAAAAGCAGGTCTGGTGCGGCTGTGTCAGCCGCCATGCCGCGCATTTCCAGTTCTTTATCAACAGCATTTTGGATGAGAGTTGCTTGATTGCGGGCGGTGATGTTGTTGTGTAGTTCTTTTTGGTCGGGCGGAAGCCAAGCAAATGAGCGATACTGCCCGAAGGAAACAGTATTGTCGCGCTCTGCGGTGGTGCGGACGGTCGAACAGCCGCTCATCATCGCAAGCCCCATGGCGATAAGCATGAGCAAGAAAAGAAATACCGCGCCTTCTGATTTATGGCTGTGCGAGCGATATGTTTGTTGCGTTTCCATGATGCCACCTCGAAAAATTTGGTGTAAAGTACACAAGGAGAATTAGTGTGTGAACAAGTGCTTGCCGTGTTCACTACAATTCTACGGGAAAGCGCATTAAAACGTTGTTAAAGTTGCATTAAGGTTTTTTGTACTTGCCCTACAATGAAAACGGGCTACTTGAGTAAATCAAGTAGCCCGTTTTTTTTTGAATGCAATCTGATAAAACCTTTACTTCCAACCACCACCTAAGGCACGGTAAACATTGACTTTAGCACTCAGTTGTTTTGCCTTGATTTCAACAATATCCATTCGCGCTTCCAATGCCTCGCGCTGCGTGAGGAGAACTTCCGCGTAGTCTGCCTTTGCGGAATTAAACAGATTACCGGCTATCGTTACCGACTGCACCAAAATATCTACTTCCTTGTTTTTCATGTCGTAGCTTTTGGAAAAATTATCCAGTTTTGCGAGTTGATTCAGCACATCCACGTAGCCGTTCAAGATGCTTTGTTCGTAGGCGTAGGCGGATTGAATTTGCTGCGAAGTGGCAGAGTTTAAGGCAGCTTCAAGCCCATTTCGGTTGATGAGTGGTGCGATTAAATCTCCTGCTAAATTGTAGAGCAGCGATTCCGGATTAAACAAAAACGCGGGATTAAATGCTTGAAAACCGACACCTGCACGTATTCCGAGCGTTGGGTAAAAATTTGCTTTCGCTACTTCTACGTCTAATTTTGAAGCCGCCAGCGCGTATTCTGCACGGCGAATATCGGGACGATTGCGGAGAAGTTGCGAGGGAACACCCGATTGCAGAGAATCCAATTTCAAGGTCAAAAACGTAGCAGAACTGCGCGGAATCGGCTTGGGGAAACGTCCAGTGAGGAAGTTGATTTTGTTCTCGGTTTCAACAATTTTTTGCTTGATAGCGTATTGCCGATTTTGGGTGTTCAGTAATTGCGCTTCAAAGCGGTTCACCGCGAGTTGGCTTACTTTCGCGTTATCTTTTTGCTGCTTCACAACGCGGAGTGCGTTCTGTTGAATATCAACGTTCTTTTCGATGTTGTCCAGCATATTATCCAATGCCATGAGTTCGTAGTACGCTTCAGCAATTTCCGAAACCAAATGTGTTACCATGAAATTTTTGCCTTCGATGCTTGCCAAATACCGTGAAATAGCGGACTTCTCAGCGTTTTTTAACTTGCCCCACACGTCTATTTCCCACGAAATGGTTGCACCAATCGTCAAATCGGGCAAAATGGTCGGGAACGTTGTATTGGGCGCAACGTTGAGTTGGTCTTCGACAGCTCCGGCTCTTGTAAATCGTGCCGTTTTGTCCGCTCCACCGCCGATGCCGACGTTCAGAAACGGCAAATACGCACCTGAGCGTGCATACGCCTCGTTGTTGCTAATTTCAATTTCCTGAAGCATGATATTCAGTTCCTGATTATTGCGGAGCGCAGTGTCAATCAGGGCTGTCAGGTTATTGTCGGCAAAATAGGTGCGCCAATTCAGATTGGCAACCGTCGTGGTGTCCTGCGGGATTTCCGTAAAACGGTCTGGGACGGCGGTATTTTCGGTTCTCATCGCATATTTGGGCGTGGCGCAGCCCCAGAGCGAGAGAATACAAGCGAAAGAGAGAATTGTGAGGATTGATTTATTTTTCATTGTTTTTTCTTTTTCGGTTTGCTACTTGTAAAATGACATTCAGTTTGGTGATTCTTTTGAACAACGGAGCCTTTGGGCTATTGTGAACAATATCCTCGGTGAGCGGATTTTCGTCCTCGTCCTGAATAAGTTTTTTG
>JAAFHM010000251.1 GCA_013298375.1 Ignavibacteria bacterium
CTTGACCAGTGATTATACCAACTACAAAGCACATATCCCTGAACAGCGCGTGGTATCTCTGTTTCCAATTTATGCGAAAGTTCATCAAATTGTGAATAGACTTTAATGTATTTATCAACCAAATATTTGTCTAAAGCGTTGGAATAGTCACCACCCCAATCAAATGAACGCAACTGGTAGAGTTCCGACACCAAAGTTTCTTGGTTAATACGTGCATGAATTTCTTCATGTTTTGAGCGGATAAACGCATCTAACTGTTGATGACTTACTTCAACATCCGCACTCAAGAAATCATACAATTCCTCAAACTGCCCATCTAATCGCGTTGCTACGATAGGAAATTGACCAGACCGCACAAAATCATTGATGAGTTCTCGGCGCGTAATGGATTTAATTTTCAACCATAAAAGACCCTGTCTATTCGTTGTGAACTCAGCAAGTTCATCATTATTATATCGTTGATACCAATACGAAAAGGGAAATGATTTCATAAAAACAGCAGGAACAAAAGATTGGGGTTTATTTTTGCAAACAAAGAGAATTTCCTGACTTCCGGCAACACTACCTTTTCCGCCGCGCCCATTTGCATATGTTTGCGTTTCAATGCTCACGTCTTTATAGCGAGAAATCATTGATGCGAGTTCCTGTGCTGAAGGATAGCTTCGATTATTATAGCTTATGAGCCAATGTGGAATATCGGCAGCCATCTGAAATAACTGCTCGAATGAGTGCAAAACATCCTGCTTTTTATCAAAACCACTGTAACGCTGTGGTTCATAACGTTTTGTGCTGTTGATAAATTGTTTATCTCGCCAATATTCGGTATAGGTTTCCAATAAATGATAGAAACTTTGATAGTTGGCGTGGCTGTCGCAATATGGCGGGTCGAAATATGCTAAGTCTATATTGTTCAGTTGAGGTAAAAGATTGAGGATGTTTTCGTTATAGCTTTTGTTTTCCTTCCCGTTATCAAATACTGCTTGGTTATATTTACCAGTGAGTTCAAGAAAAATGTCCTTAATTGGTCTGACCAAACTCCGATTACGCTTGACGCGCTCAGGGTCATTGGCATAGTTTAAGGCTTGCGTGTGGGCAAAATGCCCCATCGTTACTTTTCTTGTCAAACTCCTGTTCATAACCGTTAGAGCTAATGCGCGTTTGAGGGGGTTATCAAACATCTCAGCATTGTAGCGAAATTGGTCAATGATTTTTGCTTGCTCCTCATCAAAAAAGATGCTCCCAAAAGTATCCTGCATTAACGTATAATCGTGCTTTTCGGAATCTGCAAAAAGCAGGTCCGTATCCTTAGTTGTTAGTTTTTCCTGTTTATTTTCGATTAAAGCAAGACCGATAGAATGATTAAAACTCAACAAGTCATTGGTGTATGTCGTAATACCGCGCTGTTTCAGTGCATATGCAACGGATTGCGAGCCGCCAAAAGCGTCTAACGCACTAGTAATATTTCGCGGCAAATATTTCGTAAGCCAAGAAATAAAAATGTACTTTGCGCCTAAATACTGTGGTTCGGGAAATGTATATTGAAAATACGTGTATTCTTCAAACAGCATTATTGCGTTGTTGGTAAATAAAAATGAAGAATCATTGTGACAGTGAAAATACGTCCTTTGCGAAACTTTTCAAAGAACTTTAAGGAATCACGCGGCTTGACGGTCATGAGCCTCTTAGAAGTCTGTACGGGCGAGGTCGCTGAGATATTGCCGACCGCGACTAGTACCCCGCCGCCTGCCCGTCTTTCCGCGATTCGGATGCACCAATATAAATACCCGTAGGCAAACGAATAATACCTTGATAACCGCCAAACTCCCCATCAAGTGCGTAGCGAACCCGATGCCCCATTTGCATCAATGACCGCGCCAATCCTTCAGGGAAGCCGCTTTCGAGCATAATTGCACCGCCGTCGGTCATGCGCTCTCCTGTCGGTTCCGATGAGCCAGTGTGAGCAATGCGGGGCGCGTCTCCTGCTTCTTGAGCATTCATGCCGAAATCAATCATATTCATCACAATTTGTACGTGTCCGAGCGGCTGAAATTCACCACCCATCACGCCAAAACTCATGTAAGGAGCGCCGTCTTTGGTAATAAAAGCAGGAATAATCGTGTGAAACGGTCGTTTGTGCGGTGCGTAGCTGTTTGGGCGACCTTCGGTAAGGTCAAACATTTCGCCACGGTCTTGCAAAATAAACCCTAAGCCGTCCGGTGTCATTCCCGAACCCATACCGCGATAATTGCTTTGAATGAGCGAAACCATATTTCCTTCGGCATCCGCAACGGTAAGGTAAATCGTGTCGCCGTCTTTGAGCGCAGGGTTTCCGGCATCATAGCTACGGCTGGCGCGTTCAGCATTGATGAGCTTTCGGCGCTCGTCGGCATATTCTTTGGAAATAAGCGTTTTGACAGGTGTTTTGACAAATGCGGGGTCAGCGTAGAATTTTGCGCGGTCTTCAAAGACGAGTTTTTTTGCTTCAACAAAATAGTGAACGTGTTCTTTGCTGCCGAATCCGAAGGATTTCATATCATATTTTTCCAGAATATTCAGCATTTGCAGCGCTGCAATGCCTTGACCATTGGGCGGAAGTTCCCATACATCATAGCCACGATAGTTTGTCGAGACGGGTTCTATCCATTCCGACGTGTGGTCGGCAAAATCTTTTTCCGTCAAAAAACCGCCATTGCGCTTCATGTAATCGGCGATTGTCTTGGCGATTGCGCCTTTGTAGAACGCATCGCGTCCGCCTTTAGCAACGGTTTCAAGGGTTGTAGCAAGGTTTGGATTTTTGAAAATCTCCCCTTTTTGTGGCGCACGCCCATTGGTGGTAAAGGTTTCCTTGAAATTTGGAAACACGGAAAGCGCCGGAACGCTGCGTCCCCAGTAGTACGCAATGACCTCCGAAAGCGGAAACCCTTCGCGGGCATAGCCGATAGCAGGCGCAAGCACGGTCGTCATGGGAAGTTTGCCAAATTTTTTGTGTAATTCAAACCAACCATCCACACAGCCCGGAACCGAGACGGGCAGCGGTCCCAAAGGCGGAATACTTTTCAATCCCAATTTTTTGAAATGCTCCATACTTAAACTGTATGGTGAACGACCGCTTGCATTTAAGCCGTGTAGTTTTTTTGTTTTTGCGTCCCAAACAATCGCAAAAAGGTCACCACCCATACCATTGCCCGTTGGCTCGACTAAGCCCAAAACGGCGTTGGCGGCAATCGCAGCGTCAATGGCGGTTCCGCCTTGTTTGAGAATGTCCAGTGCGGCTTGCGTGGCAAGCGGCTGACTTGTACACGCCATCCCGTGCGGCGCAATAACTTCGGAGCGTGTGACGAAGGATTTCCCCAGTGGGCGGTGCTGTGAAAGCATATCGGCAGTGAAAACGATGGTGAGCAAAATAAGATAGGAAGCGGCTTGGCGAAACATAATGCAAGGTGTATTGATGGCTAAAAATCGCAGACTGCGCTTGCAATCTACGATTTCTTCCTGAAATATACACGCTGGGAAACTATTTTTGTTCGCCGGAAGGGCAAAGTTTGAGAATAAAACATATTCTTTCAAAAAAATATTGGTACGGAGGAAAGTCTCAAAACCATAGAAAATATGCAGTGGTACGATATTTGAGGAAGAGTTTTTATCGAAGAAAAATACTGTGGTGGAAAATTAACTTGATTTAATGCCACAAGATGTTCTAATTTTGCAGCCACGAAACATTGGTAAAAATTTTCTGACGCGGGTTGCAACAAAACTGCAAACGTTTCGTCGCTATATTCCCCGATGGTTTTGGGGGCAAAAAACAGCAAAGCACCTTGCCGATTTCTCTTCGGCAAATAGCGACGAAACCAGAGATTCGACCGTACTCTTGATGTAACGATATACACCATTTCATCCACTTTAATCACGTGAGCTATCATTATGATTTGGACGCCTGAGCTTGCTTCCTTTCTTGAAGATGCGCCTTGGCCCGCAACAAAAGAAGAACTTCTGGACTTTGCGGAACGCAGTGGCGCTCCAATGCAAGTCATTGACAATTTGCAAGAACTTGAAGACGAAGATGTTTTGTATGAAGGCATAGAAGACATCTGGCCCGACTCCATCAATCAGGACGACGACCTTTATTACGACGAAGATTCCGACGATGAGGGTTATTATTGATAAACCCGTCGTTTGGATGACCGCCCCACAAGCCTTCGATGTGCCTGTGGTGTGTATCATCGTCAGCACAATCTCTCAAGCGGTATCTTCCCTAGCATCAACAAGCTGTCCTCTTTTTTATGTTTAGCGAAAAAGCCCTTGAAGGTAAACCCGGCTTGCCTTTTGCAATGTCCGGGTTTTTTTTTATCGTATTTTGGTACGGTATGGGACTTTTTGTGCCTTCGGCAGTAGTATTTGGGCAAAAAACTCAGGGACGTGCCGATGAACGTGAGGCTAATGAGCGTATTGCCGGAGTGCCGCAAGACAGCCTGTTTACGGGGACAATTTCGCGGTACGAGATTAACGATATTACGTTTGTCGGGAATACAGCTTTTTCGGCGGAACTCCTTGCTGCTGTGATTGCCTCGCGTCCGAGCGAGTCGGGGACAGGGCGGCGTATTGCGGGCTATCTTTTGCGGGAACTTCGGCGAAATCCTGCCTCTCCGAAACAACTCCAAACGATGTTGGCGAAGTTTGAAAAAAATACGGATGATAACATTCGCTATTTCGACAAACTTGCCGCCGGAGCAGACACCACAGCACTTGCGGCATATTATCGGCGCAACGGTTTCCACAAAGTGCAGGTAGATTACGCCTTTTTTCGCAACCCCCAGACCCGGCGCAATGCACTTATTTTTCGCATTCTCGAAAACGAGCCAACACCGCTTGACACTATTGTTTATTACGGCTTAGAATATCTTGCTCCCGAACTCCTGCCGACACTTGCCGCCACACAAACTCTTCAGCGCGGTACCCGCTTCAATCAATCTGCCATCACCGAACAAAACGAAAAAATACTCGCTATGTTGCGCGATAACGGGTATCATTCGGCGCGGTACCGCAAGCCCGTTCTTTCGTTTATTGAAGACGAGAACCGCGACAGCGTGACGGTTGTTTTCGACGTTGGCAAGCGCAAACGAGTTAGCAGCATAACCTACGTGGATAGTAGTGCTGCTTACACCTATCTTTCGCCGAGTGTGCCGCAAGCATTTGTCGAATTGAACGTCGGTGATTGGTACAACGAAGCCGCCGTTGTGCGCTCGGTAAATAATCTGTATAATTTTGGTTTGTTCGATTTTGCGCTTATCGATACCACATCGCGGTTTGAAGCGCAGACAGATTCCACACTTGCAATGCGTGTTCTGACGCGGACGCGGCGTATTCACTCGACTGATATCGGAACATTTATCGGGCAGATTGCCAATACGTCGTTGTTGGAGTTTGGTGCAAGCGCTCGCTATGAGAACAAGAATCTTTTCGGAAAAGCGCAAACACTGAGTTTACAGGCACAAATTGCTTTGGTGGATGTGAATACATTTATCAATAATTTGTTGGCGGGAAACCTTGTCAATGCTCGCTTAGAGGGCTTATTAAGCGCACGGTTTGCGTATCCGTTTTTCACCAAGGTTGCCGGACGGCGTGTGGATTTGGAATCGCGGTTGTCGTATTCACTGCAAAGTCTTGCCTTTGTAGCACAAGCCGCGCCATTGCTGCTCGAAACGGGTAAACTCTATGCTTCACTGCCAATGATTTTACCGCAAAATGAGATATTTAACAGCCTTTTTCTCGAAATGAACTTCGACAGGCAACGCCCAATTAACTTTGAAGCAACAAAGAAGCAGGCGTTAGAACTCGCCACAACCCCGGCAGAGCGTTCGGTTGTCCAGCAGCAACTTTTTCAATATGACGTTTTGAATAACCTGTACAACCGCCCATTTGCAACATTTTTGACCAGCACAATTTTGACCTTCGGAGCGCGAGGCGACCACCGCGATAATCTTTTCAACCCACGCAAAGGCTATTTTCTGGACGTTTCTGCCGATGGTTCCGTTCCGCTTGGGGCTTCAGAATTTATCCGTCTTTCTGCCGATATGCGCTGGTATGAGGCACTCTCGAAGCAAATGGTCTTTGCGGCAAAAGTCCGGGTCGGGCATACAATCTTGCTCAACCGCGATCTTGACCTTGCGTTTGTTCCTATTGAGCGTCATTTTTTTGCGGGTGGCAGCAATAGTGTTCGCGGCTGGAATGTGCGGGATTTGCGTGTCAGGCGGGGCGAACAGAGCGCCGTCTTGCCGCAGTTGTCCTTTGTGGGGCAGTTTATCGGTAGTGGCTCGTTGTTGGAAGGTGGCGTAGAATGGCGTTATAGCCTTGCAACAGAGGCTAATGAATTTAGTAGTTTTTGGGAGCGACAAGTTGCTAAACTCGGCGTGGCGGGCTTTATAGATGTCGGCAATGCGTTCAATAGTTTTTTGGAGTCACCTCAAAATTACGGGACGCTGCCTCTCTTGGAAATTACACAAAATATTGCCGTTGCTGCGGGCGTAGGGATTCGGTACGACACCAGTGTCGGACCCTTTCGCATTGACCTCGCCTTGCGCGTTTATGACCCCGCCAAACGGCAATTCTTCTTTCAACTGCCCGATCCATCGGTAGAGAATATTATTCAAAAACTGCTCAATATTCAAATTGGCTTAGGACACGCTTTTTGAGGGGTTGAAAAAAAAATCGGGGGTAACAAAATATTTTTTTTGGATGTATGATAAAAACACCGTATATTTGTCACTCTTTAGCTACAAGCTAAAGACAAGCACGGTCCCATAGACTAACGGTTAGGTCACCACCCTTTCAAGGTGGCTGTACGGGTTCAAATCCCGTTGGGATCACTAGTAAACCACAAAGCCCTGTAATCAGTCGATTACAGGGCTTTGTGGTTTGAAGTAGGCAAATTCGTAGGCAGATAATAGAATCCTTATACCGTTTTGATTTAGATTTTGATAATTTGCCTTTGTTTTTGCTTCTTTTGTTGCTCGCGTATCCACGGGAACGCTGTTAAACTCTGCAAAAGCTGTGGATTTTCCCAGTATTTGCTCAGTATC